>DASWKT010000125.1:0-4273 GCA_036396515.1 Anaerolineales bacterium
GTCCCGAAGTGCAAAGTTGAGGAGGTAGCATGTGCCTTGGTGTTCCCGGTAAAGTTACGGAGTTGTATCAGGCAAATGGGATGAAAATGGGCAAAGTGGACTTTGGCGGCGTGGTCAGGGAAGCCTGCCTGGAATATCTGCCAGACATTCAGATTGGCGATTACACCCTCATCCATGTCGGGTTTGGCATTAGCCGCCTTGATGAGAAGGAAGCACGCGAGACTCTCGAGTTGCTACAACAAATGGACATGTTATCCAGTGAGCTACCTCCTGCTGGAGGGGGGTCATGAAGTTTATCGACGAATATCGCGATGGTGCGCTGACACAGCGGCTGCTCGATGAATTGCGGCAGCTTGTCACCCGCCGCTGGGCATTAATGGAGGTGTGCGGTGGGCAGACTCATTCAATCGTCAAAAGCGGGTTAGATCAGCTTCTCCCGCCTCAGATTGAACTCGTGCATGGTCCTGGTTGTCCAGTATGCGTCACGCCACTTGAACTGGTGGATAAAGCTATCGCCCTCGCGTCCTGTCCAGATGTGATCTTCACTTCATACGGCGACATGCTGCGCGTGCCCGGTTCGCAACAGGACCTGTTCAGCGTCCGCGCGGCGGGAGGCGATGTCCGCATCCTTTATTCGCCTCTCGACGCGCTCAAGATCGCTCGTGAAAATCCAGAAAAGACCGTTATCTTCTTTGGCATCGGATTCGAGACCACCGCTCCTGCGAATGCAATGGCAGTTGTGCAGGCCAAGGCACAAGGCATCCATAATTTTGCCGTGCTGGTCTCACACGTTACAGTGCCTGCAGCGATCAGTGCATTAATGGAATCACCGGATGTGCAAGTGAATGGGTTTTTAGCAGCGGGACATGTTTGTACGGTGATGGGTTATTGGGAATACGAGCCATTGGCTGCGAAATACGGCGTGCCCATTGTTGTAACCGGTTTTGAACCTGTGGACCTCGTGCACGGTATATTGAAATGTGTCAAACAACTTGAGGAAGGGCGTTCCGAAGTTGAAAACGCCTATGCCCGGTGGGTTTTGCGGGTTGGCAACGTCCCCGCACAGATGATTATCAATCAAGTCTTCGAGCCATGTGACCGCGGCTGGCGCGGCATTGGCATCATTCCACGAAGCGGCTATAACCTTCGGTCCGAATTCGCTGAATATGATGCTGAGTTACGCTTCCCCGAAGTGCAAACCATCGAGACTCAGGAATCAGACCTGTGTATCAGCGGGCTAGTTCTTCAGGGTCTAAAGAAACCCAATTTATGTCCGGCCTTTGGTAAAGAGTGCACACCGCAAACACCACTGGGAGCTACCATGGTTTCATCTGAGGGGGCCTGCGCTGCATATTACCGTTATGGCCGTTTCGCATGGGCGGAGAAAAATGAACTCCAAGTTTGATTTCACAGGTTGGACATGTCCAACTCCGTTGCTGCATTATCCGACCATCGTCATGGGCCATGGCAGTGGCGGAAAGATGATGGCTGACTTGATTCAGCACATGTTTGCGTCGGCCTTTGAAAATGATTTGCTCACTCAGATGGGCGATTCAGCTGTATTCACTATCAACGGAAGCAGGCTGGCTTTCACCACAGACTCATTCGTAATCAGTCCACTGTTCTTCCCTGGTGGGGATATCGGGGAACTTGCGATCAATGGAACCGTCAATGACCTGGCGATGAGCGGGGCGCAGCCGATGTTCTTGAGTTCAGGTTTTATCCTTGAAGAGGGGTTGGCGATGGAGACTCTCGGCCGCATCGTTGCCTCAGCCGCCCAAGCCTGTCGAGAGGCAAGTGTCCAGCTAATTGCCGGTGATACGAAGGTCGTCAACAAAGGGCATGGCGACGGTTTATATATCAACACAACCGGTATTGGTTTGATCTCAGCAGGCATCAACATCTCACCCAGGAACGCGCAGCCAGGCGACGCCGTCCTTGTTAGCGGAACGCTGGGAGATCATGGGGTAGCTATCCTGTCCGTACGTGAAGGGCTACAATTCGAGACAGAGATCCGCAGTGATACTGCCCCGCTCCACGGCTTGGTTGATGCAATGCTGCGTGTGACCCAGGACATCCATTGTCTGCGCGATGCGACGCGCGGCGGTTTATCAGCGGTGCTTAATGAGTTAGCTTCCGCATCGAAGGTTGGGATCGATTTTGAGGAAAAGAAAGTGCCGGTGAAAGCGGAGGTGAACGCGGCTTGTGAGATGCTTGGGCTCGATCCGTTTTATATTGCCAACGAAGGCAAGCTGGTTGCCATCGTTCCTGCGGATCGGGCAGATGCCGTTCTTGACACGATGCGGGCACATCCGCTCGGTAAAGAGGCAGCATGCATCGGCAGTGTTGTCCCCGGTCACCCCGGCCTGGTAGTCGCAAAGACAGGCATCGGCGGTTCCAGAGTAGTTGATTTGCCAGCGGGTGAATTGCTACCGCGGATATGTTAGAGTACGAGAAAACAAATCGACTTACATTCTCTGCGAGAAATATGAAAACGATATTGAATTGCATCTGTACACGGCGGGGTCTCTAAACCACCGCCTCTTTCCCAGAGAGAAAAACGGCTGACTGCCGCAGACGGTGGGCTTGACCCCGCATCCTAGAAAAGTCGTCGCCTGATGACTTGATCCATGCCCCATCGTTTGCACGCTGAGCGTGAGAAAATTCTCAGTGGCAGACAGCCGTTCTATTTATTTCAAAACAAACACGAAGGATAAATGAAAATGAAAATCGCAAATAATGTCACAGAGCTCGTGGGCAACACACCGCTCGTGCGCCTAAACCACTTGACCGAGGGTGCGAAAGCCGAAATAGTTGCGAAACTTGAGTTCTATAGCCCCGCTCATTCGGTAAAGGACCGCATCGGGGTGGCAATGATCGACGCGGCGGAAAAGGCAGGCTTGATCAACAAGGACACGATCCTGGTTGAGCCGACGAGCGGCAATACAGGGATCGCCCTGGCTTTCGTCGCAGCAGCGCGCGGATACAAGCTGATCCTGACCATGCCTGAAACCATGAGCAAGGAGCGCCGCATGTTGTTACGTGCCTATGGTGCGGAACTGGTGCTAACTCCTGGACCAGATGGCATGAACGGCGCGATCCGCAAGGCAGAGGAGATCGCGGCTGCCGATCCAAAGAAATATTTTATTCCCCAGCAATTCAAGAATCCGGCCAATCCTGAAATCCATCGCAGGACGACTGCCGAGGAAATCTGGCGCGATACAGATGGGAAAGTTGATATTCTTGTCGCGGGTGTAGGCACGGGCGGGACAATCACGGGTGTGGGCGAGGTCATCAAATCACGCAAGCCAGCATTCAGGGTCATCGCGGTCGAGCCAGATGCGTCCCCTGTACTTTCCGGTGGTGCGAAGGGACCACATCCGATCCAGGGAATTGGTGCTGGATTTGTACCAGACATCCTCAACACAAAAATCTATGATGAGATCATCCGCGTGAAAAATGACGATGCTTTTAGGACGGCGCGTCGGATGGCTCGTGAAGAAGGCTTGTTGGTAGGTATCTCTTCCGGTGCAGCAACCTGGGCCGCATTGCAGGTGGCAAACCGCGCTGAGAATGCAGGCAAGTTAATCGTGGTGGTCATCCCCTCTTTTGGCGAACGATATCTCTCCACGCCTCTATTTGCTGACCTCGTTGAGGAACCAGCAACCACGTAATGTTTGTAAGCAGGAAACCCTCCCGCCAGTTTCATGATGTGTGTGCCTTGAAGAAACCGATGGGACGGATCATCAGAGAAAGAGTACCTCAAATGTTCAAAACCATTCACGATGATGTTCAATCGGTGTTAGACCGCGACCCGGCTGCGCGCAATGTGCTGGAAGTCTTATTGTGTTACCCCGGTTTACACGCTATATGGGGACACCGGATCTCGCATAAGCTTTGGAAAAGCGGGTTCAGATTGATCGCGCGCTGGCTCTCTCAAGTGATGCGAAGTGTCACTGGGATTGAAATCCATCCCGGCGCAACCATTGGCCAGAATTTTTTCATTGACCACGGAATGGGAGTCGTCATCGGCGAGACAGCAGAGGTTGGTGACAACGTCACGCTGTATCATGGTGTGACCCTGGGCGGCACAAGCTTGCATAAAACCAAGCGTCATCCGACTATCGAAAACCATGTAGTGATCGGTGCAGGTGCCAAGGTGTTGGGCGCGATCACGATTGGCGCAAACAGCCGTATTGGCGCAAATGCAGTGGTAGTGAGATCCGCCCCGCGTGATTCCGTGATCGTTGGAGTACCAGGACAGGTTGTGGTA
>DASWKT010000126.1:0-3531 GCA_036396515.1 Anaerolineales bacterium
TCGCTTCAAGACGATAGCTGATCACGGGTATACGGACGCCGCTGCGCAGCCCTCTAAGTTTCCCGCCGGAATGTTCCACATCTGCACAGGCTCGTATGATTTTAAAAGCGCGTTTGTTGAAGTGGATGGCGTGTACACAAACAAGCCGCCCGGTGGCATTGCCTATCGTTGTTCATTCCGTGTCACAGAAGCCGTCCACGCGATTGAGCGCATGACGGACGTGTTTGCGCAAAAAATTGGCATGGACGCAGCCGAAATCCGTATGAAGAATTTCATCAAGCCCGAACAGTTCCCCTACAAATCCGCGCTCGGCTGGGAATACGATAGCGGCAATTATCCTGCTGCGCTGCAAAAAGCAATGGACATGATCGGCTACGATGATCTCCGCAAGGAGCAGGCAGATAAGCGTGCCCGCGGGGAGTTCATGGGCATCGGCATATCGTCATTCACTGAGATCGTCGGCGCGGGACCTTCGAAACATTTCGACATTTTGGGATTGAAGATGTTCGACTCCTGTGAAATTCGTGTCCATCCAACAGGCAAGGCTATTGCCCGCTTTGGGACGAAGTCTCAGGGGCAGGGACATGAGACAACCTATGCTCAGATCATCGCCGAGGAATTGGGCATCCCTGCCGAACATATCAAGGTCGAAGAAGGCGACACGGATACTGCTCCTTATGGCTTGGGCACGTATGCCAGCCGCAGTACGCCGGTCGCTGGTGCGGCGGCTGCCATGGCCTCCCGTAAAATCCGGGCGAAAGCCAAACAGATCGCCGCTCACTTGCTCGAAGCAAATGAAGATGATCTCGAATGGGAGACCGGTCGTTTCTTCGTCAAAGGCTCGCCCGATCAGGGCAAGACCATTCAAGAGATTGCCTTTGCTGCTTACACCAATCATCCACAAGGCATGGAGGGAGGGTTGGAAGCGGTCAATTACTACGACCCGCCCAACCTGACCTATCCGTTCGGATCGTACATCTGCGTCGTGGATATTGATCGCGGCACAGGTCAAGTGAAGATCCGGCGCTTTGTCGCGGTGGATGATTGCGGCGTACGCATCAACCCAATGATCGTCGAGGGCCAGATCCATGGCGGCTTGACCATGGGCTTTGCACCGGCCATGATGGAAGAAATCTCATACGACGAGAACGGCAACATCCATGGCGCGAACTTTATGGATTACCTGCTTCCAACGGCTGTCGAAACTCCCAAATGGGAACTTGGCGAGACTGTCACACCTTCGCCGCATCATCCCATCGGCGCAAAGGGTGTGGGCGAATCGGCGACTGTCGGCGCGCCCGCCGCCATCGCCAACGCTGTAGTAGATGCACTTGGACACCTCGGCCTTACCACTATTGATATCCCCATCACCGCGCGCAAAGTTTGGGAAATATTGAACAAATACGGTGCGACGTTGGAGGAGTAATTCTGTCATTGCGAGGGCTGGTCGAGTAGTCCCGCGTGCAGTTCGCGGGACGTATCGAGACCCAGCCCGAAGCAATCTCCTCGAACAAGGAGATTGCTTCGCCGCCAAAAAGCGGCGGCTCGCAATGACATTATCAAAGTAAGGTGCGACGCACCCGCGCCACACCTAAAAGGAGAAAATACAATGGCCACTTATATTGTGTTGTTCCAGTACACGCAACAAGGCGCACAGAATATCAAGGAAAGTCCCGCCCGGATTGATGCAGCCAAAAAAGCCTTTCAGGCAATGGGTGCGGAAATGAAGCAATGGTTCCTAACAATGGGCCGGTACGATGGAGCCGTCATCGCAGAAGCGCCGGATGATGAAACGGTTGCCAAATTGGCTCTCTCTATTGGGGCGCTGGGGAACGTCCGTACCGAAACCCTTCGCGCATTTACCGAGGATGAATTCCGAAAGATTGTTGCGGCGATGCCGTGAGTCGCGAGGAATAAATTCGGATTGCAAGGTGCGACGAGTATCGTAAGTGTATCGCGCCTTGATAAAAAACCTATTCGAAAAATTCACATCAGCTATGTCATTCTGAGTGGAGCGAAGAATCCCTGACACCGCGGGTGAGACCCTCCGGTTGCGTAAGAATGCTCCCTGTAGTCGCTCACATTGTCCCGACACTTGCACCAGTACGCAAGCGTGTGTGTGTCGTTCGGGAGAATGAGATACCAAAATATTCTGGATAGAATTTTAATGAAAAAACAAAATGCAAACTGATTTCTACGACAAAGTTCAGGCATTGCATGACACAGGCAATCCGTTCGCGATTGCCACCGTGACTCGCGCGGAGAAGCCCACCTCTGCCAAAGTAGGCGCAAAAGCGATTATCACAGAAGAGGGCGCCCTCACCGGCTGGATTGGCGGAAGCTGTGCCGAACCGACCGTAAAGCGCGAGGCGAAAAAAGCCTTGCAGGATGGAATGCCGCGCCTGATCCGACTCTGCCCTCCGGAGAAAATGGGACAGGCTCCGCAGGAAGGCGTGATTGAAATTCCGCTCACCTGCATCAGTGGAGGCACCTTGGAGATATACATCGAACCCCAGCTTGCACAACCTCACCTCGTTGTGATCGGTCATCTTGCCACGGCGGAGGCGCTTGTCAGATTGGGCAAAGGCCTGGGTTGGCGCCTCAGCCTCATGGGTCTGGATGTGACACATGAGCGATTTCCAGGTGCAGATCACATCTTTGATCACCTTGATTTCTCGAGAGTTACCGTTACCAAGAATACGTTCATCGTCGTGGCCAGCCACGGCAATTACGACGAAGACATGCTCGTGGCCGCGCTCCAATCCCAGGCTCAGTATGTCGCGTTGATTGCGAGTAAAACGCGCTCGAAGGCTATCCTTCAATATTTGAACGAATCCAACCTCACCCAAGAACAAATCGCGCGGCTTAAATATCCTGCGGGGCTCGACCTCGGCGCGGTGACTCCTGAAGAGATCGCCTTAAGTATCCTGGCAGAGATCATCCAGCGGAGCCGCCAGGCTCCAATGGTTATCGAACAAGCAGAAACCGATTTAACAAATCATCTCACAAGCGAGGAAGCTCTTCAAGCCAAAGATCCTGTTTGCAGCATGCTGGTGGAAATTTCGAACGCTCACTTCACAAGTGAATATGGTGGAAAGACCTACTATTTCTGTGCTGCTGGATGTAAACGCTCTTTTGATAAAGAGCCGGGGCGATATGTCCAGCCCGAGACATCCCTAGGATGAACAATCCCGCCTCCGAACTACAATGGCGTAGGATCCAAAGTTATTGATCAAAGGCTTTTCTTATTGTGCATTGGGGCAAGAGCCTAGACACGCTGATGAGATTTCAGTGTTAATAATTCCAGAGATGATTTCCCGACGTGAATAGATTTGAGTCTCAAGATCCTGGTAACCCAGAGTTAATGGCGCCTAATTTGCGTAAGTACAGGCTATAATCCGATTTCTATTGAGGCTTATCGATGAAACCTGCTCCATTTGATTATCATGCTCCTGATTCGCTCGAACAAGCATTGGACTTGTTGCACGAATATGGTGACCAGGCGAAATTGCTCGCAGGCGGACAAAGCCT
>DASWKT010000127.1:0-7783 GCA_036396515.1 Anaerolineales bacterium
CATCTTCGCGCTTTCCAACCCGAACGCGGAGATCGACCCCGAAGTGGCGCTTTCGCACGGTGCCGCGTTTGCCGCGGATGGAAAATCTGTCAATAATGTGCTGGGATTCCCCGGTATCTTCCGCGGGGCCGTGGATGCGAACGCACCGCGCATCACAGATGAGATGTTGCTTGCAGCAGTGGAAGTGCTCGTGCGGATGACGCCCGCAGGAGAACTGATGCCCAATCCTCTAAATAAGAAAGTACACCTTGAGGTGGCACGCGCTGTGGCTCTGACCGCCATGAAACAGGGCATCGCACGGGCGGAATACGTTCCGTATGCGGAGGGTTGATTGTTGGGGCGGGGTTTTCCCGCCCCACGCGTTTTAAACCTTTTCTTTGATCAATTCCTTCAACGTGATTCCCAAACGCGTCACGCCTTCACGTATCGTATCCGGAGATGAATAAGAGAAATTGAGGCGCATTGTGTTTTCGCCGCCCCCTCTGGGGTGAAACGCCGCGCCTGGGACAAATGCGACTTTTCTTTCCACAGCACGTCTAAGCACTTCAGCTGAATCCATTCCCTCTGGCAGAATGCCCCAAAGAAACATGCCACCTTTCGGTTTGACCCAGCTAACTCCAGGCGGGAACAGTTCTTCCATCATCTCGATCATCACATCCCGCCGCTCCTTGTATATGGAGCGTATTACCTTGACATGCTCATTAAGGAACCCGCCCTTGCCCACTTCGTAGGCGACATACTGATTGAACGACGATGTATGAAGGTCCGCGGCTTGTTTTGCCATCACCAGTTTGCGTATCACTTCAGATGGTGCAACAACCCATGCCAATCGCAGACCCGGCGCGAGCAGTTTCGAGAAGGTGCTCAAGTAAATGACATTGCCGCTGTAATGGCCTCCATTCGGGCCGCGGTATTCACTATCCAGCGCAACAACCGAGGGAATATGGTCTCCTTCGTAGCGCAATTGGCCGTAGGGGTCATCTTCAATGATCGGCACGCCGTATTTATCCGCAATCTCGATCAGTTTCTTGCGTCGTTCGAGGCAAAGAGTGGATCCGCTTGGGTTCTGAAAGTTTGGAAGAATGTAGATGAACTTCGGTCCGATCCGAAGCGCCTCTTCCAGTTCATCCACGATCATTCCATCCTCATCTGCTCTGACAGGGATATACTGCGCGCCATAGGCGTTCCAGGCCTGCAGTGCGCCCAGATAGGTGGGCGATTCAACCACAATGTAATCGCCGCGGTTGATGAACAGACGCCCGATGAAATCCAGGGCCTGTTGTGAGCCGGATGTGATCAGAATGTTTTCAGGTGTGATCTCCACGCTGTATCGGGCTGTATGACGTACGATCATCTCGCGTAAGGGCCTATACCCTTCGGTGGTGCTATATTGCAAAGCCTGCGGACCAAAGTGATCGAGCACATAATTGCAGGCTTCGCGGAATTCCTTCAGCGGGAAGACTTCAGATGCAGGCAACCCGCCCGCAAAGGAAATGACATCGGGTTGTTCGGTTAATTTGAGCAGCTCGCGGATGACTGAGCTTCCCATTTTCTGTGTACGATGGGCGTAGCGATACTCCCAGGGTGTTTGCATTTTTTCTCCTTGAGAAAAGATAAAAAAAGCCTGGCAGGTACACAGGTACCCGTCAGGCTCGCTGACTCCATGACATAAGAATGTCCCGAAGGTTAAATATCAGAATTCGTAACATTGCCTCTTAATCTTACACAATTTTTCTCATCTGCGCAATTGACAACTGACCTACGATTCATATGATTTAAGGAGTTGTAAGGTCCTTCTTTAGTACAATAAGGTGACTGACAATCACTTTACCCATAGGAGGCACAAATGACCAGCGCGATCATGGCTTTTTTACATCATCTGGCCGCATTCACGTTGACGGGGTCGATCCTCTATGAGCTTGTTGCCTTTCACAAGGATTTAACCCTCGCGGAGGCGCGCCGAATTCAACGCATGGATATTGTCTACGGGATCTCTGCCGCAATTGTTTTGATCGTCGGGCTCCTGCGCGTTTTCAACTACGAGAAAGGCGCTCCTTTCTATGCCCAAAACTTGTTCTTCTGGACCAAAATGGCCGGCTTTGCCCTGGTCGCTTTGCTCTCCATTTATCCGACAATTCGATTTCTTTCCTGGATAAAATCGCTTGCCAAAAACGAGATGCCCCAAATGACTGATCAGGAAGTTTCAAGGATCAAACTGATCCTGCGGCTGGAAATGGTCGGCATCGCAATCATCTTATTATCTGCTGCAATGATGGCGCGCGGTGTGGGAATGCTGTGAGAGTGATGGTTCAGCGTCTGAGACCCTAATATGGTTGTTTTATCCCTCTTCCAGGCCAGCCAGATGATTGAGGCTCGAAAAAGTGGTCAATCGCTGGTGACAGCCTCTCTTGATCTAAATTTGACCGAGAGCGAGATAAGACTTCAACCGGAATATGTTCTCTTCCCGACAGGCGAAAGCCTTGATTGGAAAAGCATCGAGGAGATTAGCGGCAATGAAACTGTCTGCTATTATGTGGAGAATAATGCGCCCAAAGCCATTAAGAGCTTCTCTGAATTTTCAGGACGGTTCTATGGCTTGATGCCAACAGCCTCTGCCCCAACCATGCTGATTTCCGGCATCCCCATGCACCGAATTAAAGACACAAACCCGCATCAGGACACGCTCAACAAGATCAAGGCGATCGCGCCCGTAAAGGGGAATGTGTTGGATACAACTACAGGCCTTGGCTATACCGCCATCGAAGCAGCAAAGACGGCAAAACACATAGTAACCATCGAGATTGATCCAATGGCGCAGGAAATCGCGCGGCTTAATCCCTGGTCGCAGGCTTTATTTAAGAACCCGAAAATTACGCAGGTCATAGGAGATGCTTTCGACGAAATCAAGGAATTTGAGGCTCAATCTTTCTCGGCAATCATTCATGACCCTCCCATGTTCAGCCTTGCCGGCGACCTATATTCCCTGGCATTTTATCAACAGGCTTTTCGCGTCCTAAAACATAATGGACGAATATTCCATTACATTGGCGATCCAGAGAGCAGGACTGGCGCGCGCGTAACGAAAGGTGTCACACGCCGATTACAGGAGGCTGGTTTCGCACGGGTGATTCGCGCCCAGCGCGCCTTCGGTGTCGTGGCTTACAAAGAATGAAAGTTTTGATTACAGATACACTAACACTAAATAATGGCCATCGCGTTCATCCTGCTTTCCGCGGGACTGATGGCGCGGCGTGAGGAGCCTGTGAAAATGAACGCTGAACAACGAACACAGCTGGACGAACAGGGTTACCTGATTTTCAAAAGCCTTCTGTCTCGCGAACAAGTTGAGGCTCTGCTCGCCCGATTAGAAGAGTTGTGGGCTGTCGAAGGCGAAAAGGCTGGCGAAGAGAACTACATCGAACCGGGTGTGCGCCGTCTTGCCAACCTTGCCAGCAAAGGCAGTCTTTTCCGTGAGATCTACGCCCACCCGCAGGTACTGGTGGTTGTCGAAGCTGTTATGGGATCCGAGATCCGTGCCAGCATGGTCAATGCCCGCGATGTTCCGCCGCACACGGGCGTGCGAATGCCTTTCCATATGGATTCAGACAAGGGACGGCATCGTGACGAAAAGGGCTATAGCGCCGCGACCGCAATATGGATGCTGGACCCGTTCACGGCTGAGAATGGGGCGACGGCGGTCGTCCCCGGCTCGCATCTGCTTGGCAAGTCTCCGAAACAGGTTCTTGCCGATCTGAATGCCTCCCACCCGGACGAAATCATCGTCGAAGGACAGGCAGGAGATGTGCTCGTCTTTAACGGACATTGCTGGCATGCAGGACGGCCAAACCTCACAGACCATCACCGCCGCGCGCTCCTCGTCCATTATCTGCGTGCCGATGTGCCCCGTCCCGAAAACCGCCGCCAGCCCCTTGATCCTGAGAGCGCGGCCAGGTTACCTGCCCGCGAGAGGAAATTGCTCGGGCTTGACGATCAGGCAAATGACTGAACTCAACAAACACACTGATGACATAGTGAAACTTCTCTCTGGTCTCGCAGCTGAAGATTATTGTTATCTGACAACAACGGGGCGCGTGAGCGGACGGCCGCATGAGATCGAGATTTGGTTCGGACTCCAAAACAATCTGATTTATCTCCTCTCCGGCGGTGGAGATAAGTCAGATTGGGTAAAGAATCTGGTTAAGCATCCCGCTGTCACTGTGCGGATTGCCAAGCACATCTTCGCAGGGTCAGCACGCCTTGTGAAAGATAAGGGGGAAGACACAATGACGCGTCACATGCTGGCAGAGAAATATCAGGAATGGGAGGATGGGAAAACGCTCAGCGAATGGGCGCGCACAGCATTACCAATAGCAATAGAATTAAAAGAAGGAGAATAAATTATGTCAACACAGATAGATATAAGACCACATGCTCTTGTAACTGGTGCATCATCCGGGATTGGAGCCGTCTTTGCCGAACGCCTCGCGCACAATGGCTACGACGTGAACATTGTCGCCCGCCGCCGTGACAGATTGGAAGCTCTCGCGGAAAATTTGCAAACAAGTCATCAAGTAAATGTCGAAGTGATCGTCGCTGACTTAAGTAAATCTGATGATTTGCGCGTCGTTGAAAAACGCATTGCGGAAAATACTGCTCTGGAGTTGCTCGTCAACAACGCAGGCTTTGGTGATAATATGGCATTTGTCCAACTTGATCCGGATAAGGCTGAAGAATTAATTAACGTACAAGTACTAGCAGTGGCTCGTCTCACGCGCGCCGCGCTTCCAGGCATGATCGCACGCGGACACGGTTCGATCATCAATGTTTCGTCGGATCTGGCGTTTAGTGGTCCGATGGGATCATCGCAACTGCCCAAGCGCGCCACATATGCAGGCACAAAGGCCTTCATCGTTACGTTTACTCAACTCCTCCAAAGCGAGTTGGAAGGCACAGGAGTACGAGTGCAGGTACTGTGTCCCGGTTTGGTGCGGACCGAACTCCATGAACTAGTAGATATGGATCCAAGCAGGTTTCCCCCGCAAATCATGATGAAGGCTGAAGACCTCGTTGGAGCATCGCTGGCTGGTTTGAAGCTGGGTGAGATCATTTGTATTCCCGCACTCGAGGACGCTGATTTATTAAAGCAACTTCAAGAAGATGAACGGCGGCTCTTCGAGACTGCTGCAACCGGCAAGGTTGCGACGCGATACAGTACGGAAAAATAGCAGCGACCTCGCCTGCGAAATCGCCGGTCAGGTGGGCGGTCGTCTCCTCCAGCGTGGCATCCAGGTGCTCAATCCACATTTGCTGAGTTTCTTCTAACGGCCAGAAACTCGGATTCATCTCGTTCATTTTGATGCGATCTGGCTGCCTATACTGTGGGGGACTCGCGCGAAGAATGGAATGGTATGGCCATGCCCGATCGTCGGGTAATACATTTCTGGGATGGTGAACTTCAGGTGGGACAATGGTTCGCCAAACAAGTGGATGGTTACGATGGAACTTCCTGGGATATATACTATCTTTATGGCCCAGATGCAGTATGGAAAACCGTCCCTGCGCTGCTTGTGGATCCGGGCGGTACCATTTATAGGGACGCCAGGCACTGATGATGCAGATGGGCAGAGTTCTGGGAAAGTGATTTGTACTGGCAGTGAAACTCATACTGAAAACGCCATGTCTAAACTGACACTCAGGATTGTTCGTATTACAGATCCTGCTGGTGCGCCCATCGCAACGAGTGAAATCTCACTTAGGCGCGTACAAAGAAGTGTTCACCGACTGCTGGCTGCGAACGTGCTGTGTTCAATGGCCTCAATTACCGCGGACGGCCGCGCCCATATCAATACAGCATACTTCTCCTACTCTCCTGAATTAGAGATCTATTTCCTCTCACATCAGAATGCGCTCCACTGTCAAAATATATTGAGCAACCCCTCCATGGCGCTGGCCATATTTTCTTCCAACCAGACCTGGGGCAGCTCTGACTGTGGACTTCAACTTTTCGGAATTTGTAAACAAGTGACCGGGCGGCAGGCGACCAAAGCTGACAGACTCTATGACCAGCGCTTTGCAGAATACCACGCCTGGAAGGCCGGTCTTGCCCCAAACTCTCCAGGCCGGGATTATCGGTTCTATAGGTTCACTACCAATGAATTAAAAGTGTTCGATGAAAAGGAACTTGGAGCCGGCATTTTCGTGCTGGCAAAGGTAAAGCGATAAACGCGTTTAGAATAACCGGCGGCTTTACGAGCCATTTGCAAGTATCTTCAGCCATTCAATATCACATAAGGTATGTTGTTTTTACAGGGAATTTGCTGTACACTGATGAGTGTCTTCTGCGCGGTTCAGGCATCCATCATCCAGGGAGATTGAGTTGAAAATGATGAACGAACCCAAACCCAGTCAGAGAGCCATCGGGGTGATCGGGGGCATGTTCCTGACGGCGGCGCTTATGTTCGGGCTTGCCCTGGCACTGGTCTATGCCTACAGGCTGGCGGCTGGCAGTGATTTCTTTACTTCGTTCATTGAATTGCTGTTTATCATCATTGGCACAACGCCTGGAGCCGCCATTGGGATTCGAGTCGCCCGCCTCGGCTGGCGCCAGACCATCATGGCAGCGCTCCTCTCCACGGCTGGCCTGATCGCTTTCTCAAGGTTCGAGTCCTCGTTTCCCGGACCATGGGTACCGGGAGGCTCCGGTATGATTTTTGACCTCCGTAGCGCTTTAGTTTTCACAGTCATTGGTAGCACCGGGACCTTTCTTCTGCCGTTGCTTGATCCGATAGTAAGACGGGCCGGCCCCGCACCCACCTTATGGAAAGTAGCGCTGGCTGCATTCTCCCTGGTTCTTCTTGCTATGCTGGCTGATTATCTGATCGGCCGAGGCTCCTTCTTTGGTCTGGGGACTCTACTATTTGGCAGTTTTGCCTCAGCCGTTTTAGCCGGCATTGGCCTGATCCTGGCTCTGCTCAATCTGAGGGACGCAGGCGCCTGGCTGGGAGGTCTCGGAGTCGTGTTGCAAGCGTTTATCCTGATTGCCTGGTGGCTGCTTGGCACTCCCTGGTTCCCATAACGGCCACTTCCGGAGAGACTGACCCTGAAAGGAGATCATACTGAAATGGAAATCATCTCACAGTTCACAACTATAGCGGGGAAACAGGTGCATTACCTGGCTTCTGGCCCGCAAAAGGGTCAGGCTGTCCTGCTACTGCACGGCGCAAGTTTCTCGTCGGCCACGTGGCGGCAGATTGGCACGCTCGAAGCGCTGGCTTCAGCCGGATACCATGCTATCGCCGTTGACCTTCCCGGGTTCGGCCAATCGCAATCTGCTTCTGTCGCACCGGAGGTCTGGCTCAGTGAACTGCTGGATCAGTTGAAGATTGGGTCGCCGGTACTGTTGGCTGCCTCGATGAGCGGCGGATATGCCTTGCCCTTCACCACCTCCCAGCCTGAGCGCATCGCGGGGTTTGTGGCAGTCGCCCCGGTGGGCATACGCAACTACCTCGAACATCTTCATCTAATTTCAGCGCCGGTTCTTGCTATTTGGGGTGAGAATGACCGGACAGTACCTCTCAGCGATGCTGAACTGCTGGTAAAGTCGGTGAAGCGCGGCCAGCTGGTCGTGATCCCAAACGGCAGTCACGCACCGTACATGAGCGATCCAGCCTTATTCAATCAGGAATTGATCCGCTTTGTGGAACTGTGCGCTCAGGAGAAGAGTGAGTAGGAGTATCAAAGTGCCATAAAAGCGCTCGGGTTGGCGACAAAGTAATTGAGAGGA
>DASWKT010000128.1:0-3154 GCA_036396515.1 Anaerolineales bacterium
TGGGCCTCAGCTAACTATTTTTCAGCCGTTTTCGCAAGCTCGGTCAGACCTTCCATGAGGGGACGCAGCGATTCGGGCATCGAGGTATCCGTAGTATGGACAGTATGCATCGAGTTGCCCGCGTCGATAGTGACAGTGTATTCAAATTCGTCCGGCCTGGAAAACGCCTCGTTGAGGACAGGCGTCGCAAAGAAGTTTGACTCAGTGATCAGGTTCTGCAGGTGTTGAGATATATTTGCGGGCATTTCATTCAGGTCAAAGTCAACGGCTATCTCATGGCCCATTGCTCCGCCTGTTCGCTTAAAGCTGATTGTTGTCATCATTACCTATCCTTTGTGTATACTCCTGAACCATGCATGTAATGGAGGTCCGAGGTGTCACTCTGGCGATGCTGTTCGTGGACTGTTATTCGTTTATGATGAGCGTCGGGAAAGTTTACATACAGCGAACGTGTGGTTTGGTTAATTGTACGCCTTCAGGATTAAATTTCGATTAATGAGTCTGCTTGCAATTTCAGGCGGATTAATAGACCAGTTCCTTGATGTCGCTATCTTTAAGCATGATAAAGACAAATTGATCATGACCAGTTTGAGGATGTTCTCAGTGAGGATATCCATATGCCCATTTTACAACAAACTTTTCAGCTCAGGAATTGTAGTTACCGGATATTTGCAGACAAAGCCCTCACACACATAAACTGTCGCTCTCCCATCCTTCAACGGGCGATCCGTCAAAAGTGGGGGCGCGCCTTCTGATGGGGGATAAGCAGATGCAGCAACGATCATATTCGGTCGGTAAGCGGATCGCGTGACGCGGATCAACTCTTGTGCGTGGTCCTGGCTCGGATCATACACGACCGCGACCTGTTTCACGTTTCCGAGGGCAAAATCTACGGCTGACAACCAGCGCGCGAACGCGGTGGGATATCGCAAGGCTGACTCGCTCACCTGGCTCATGGATTTCTCTGCCAGGTCGCGATAAGTCCCGTCATCGGTGAACGCAGCCAGCTTAAGCAATGCTTCGCATGCCAGCGCGTTTCCGGAAGGCGTGGCACTATCCTGTAAGTCTTTCGGTCGGAGCAGTAATTCTTCGCTATCTTTGGATGTATCGAAAAAGCCTCCGTCCGGATCGATGAATAATTCGATCATTTCATCTGTGAGTTCTCGCGCTGAAGTAAACCATCGGTCGTTAAAATCTGTTTGATAAAGTTCAAGCAAACCCAGAATGAGCGCGGCGTAGTCTTCGAGAAAAACCTCGTTGGTTATTTTTCCTGCGCGCCAGCTGCGTTTTAGTTTCCCATCAGGTCGCAACGAATTCAACGAAAACTCCGCGTTACGTGTAGCCAATAAAGCATATTTCTTCTGCAATTCTGGTTCCTCAAGCACTCTGGCTGCCTCAGCAATCGTCGCCAGCATAAGACCATTCCATGCTGTGAGTACCTTGTCATCTGTTCCCGGGCGGGCGCGTGAAGCGCGAGCGGCTAAAAGCTTGGAGTGGCTATTGGATAAGATGGCGTGAACAGCTTCGGGAGCTAGTTTGAAGCGGGCAGCAAGGGAGGCGTCATCCAATGAGCGCTGGAGGATTGACTTGCCCTCCCAGTTCCCGCGGACGGTAATTCCGTGGGCCGCTTCGAAAAACTCGGAATCATCCTTGAGCACCTCGCGAATTTCTTCAAGAGTCCAGACATAGAACTTGCCTTCTTCGCCTTCAGAATCTGCATCGAGGCTAGAGTAAAACGCGCCATCGGGATGTGTCATTTCGCGGGCGATGAAATCAAGTGTTTCAATAGCAATCTGCCTGAAGAACGGATCTCTTGTGATCTGCCACGCGTGGAGATATGCCCGTGTCAGCTGCGCGTTATCATAGAGCATCTTTTCAAAATGCGGCACGCGCCAGAAGTTGTCAACGCTGTAACGTGAGAATCCGCCGCCAACAACATCGTACATGCCGCCACGCGCCATTGCTTTAAGAGCGTGCAGAGCTGGCTTTAAGGCCGGTGATTCACCGCTCACTTTGGGAGAGGCGTTAGTGGTGAGGGCGCGGCGAAGCAAAAACTCGATGGTCATCGGTTGCGGGAATTTTGGCGCGGAACCCCACCCTCCGTAACCCCAATCATATGAATCGATCAGGGACTGGGCGGCGGCATCCAATGCCTCCTGGGTAAATGCTGCATCGCCTTTCTTATTGATGCTGAGCGCTTGTTGCAGGTGACCTGATACCTGATCACCGACTCGCTCGATCTCCGCGGGCTCCTCGCGCCAAGCGCGAGCGACCCCGGCGAGAACGTCTTTGAAGGATGGCATGTTGTGACGAGGGCTGGGAGGAAAGTATGTACCTGTATAAAATGGTTTGAGGTCAGGCGTAAGAAAAACTGACATCGGCCAGCCGCCTGAACCTGTCATTGCAACAGTGGCCTGCATGTAGATCCCATCAAGATCAGGACGTTCTTCACGATCTACTTTTATGCTGATGAAGTGCTCGTTCAAGAAAGCGGCTGTTTCTTCATCTTCAAAGGATTCATGCGCCATCACATGACACCAATGACAGGCCGCGTAGCCAATGCTCAGGAAAATCGGCTTGTTCTCTGAGCGTGCTTTGGTGAGGGCTTCTTCACCCCAAGGATACCAGCTCACGGGGTTATTGGCATGTTGGAGTAAATAAGGAGAGTTCTCGTTTTTTAAACGATTGGCCATAAGATACCTCTAAAGGGGAAACAAGGAAGCGTAAGTGGTTAGATTATAGCGTAGGACAACAGGGAATCATTCAAGATCCTGCGGAAGGTCGGCAAACAATAATTAGCCCAACAGAATCCTTGCTGGGTTAAAGGTTTGAAGAGATTCACTGGAAGTCTATGGAAGTCTATGCCTGCTTATGAATGTTCTTTTGAGTGGTATCAGAGGACGCAGTCAGTCATTCTTGTCGAAAGGAAGAATGCAACCTATCGTCTTCTACATGATCCGTGCTCACTAATGAACGTGCAGGTTCCAGCAACGGTAGAATGGGCCGATTCAGCAAGCAACTCGCACACAGTCACTTGAACTTTCCCCATAATCCATATCCCGCATTCCTACGCTTCTCGCGCCGTTCATGCTGTTCGTGGATTTGCTCGACATGATCAGCTTTCTCCTTGACCGCCGCTTCCAGCCATAAGCGG
>DASWKT010000129.1:0-5547 GCA_036396515.1 Anaerolineales bacterium
ATGGAAATATGGGTTCTGCCGATGCCTTCAAGGCGAAAGGCCAGTATTTCTTTGGCTCAGAGCTGCTTGCTGCGCCCGTGCTGAAACCGGTCAGTGCCAAGCCGGGGCTTGCCACACAAAAGGTCTGGCTTCCGGCTGGGCCTTGGTTCGACTTCTTCTACGGGGAACAGCTGTCAGGCGGGGAGTGGCACACGATCAAGTCTCGGCTTGAAGATATCCCCATTTTCGCAAAGGCGGGAGCCATCATCCCGCTCGCGCCCCAGGTCGGCTGGGGCGGGATCGAGAATCCCACAGAACTCGACCTCTACGTTTTCCCCGGCGCCGACAATCGCTTCGAACTCTACGAGGATGACGGCGAGACGACCGACTACCAACGCGGCAAGTACGCCATTACAGCCTTTACGATCGATAAGAACTCGTTTACTATTCATCCCGCAACTGGAGATAACAGCCTGATTCCCTCACAACGCACGTATCGCATCCATTTGCGCGGTGTGGATGAAACTGTCAAAGCCTCTCTGCCGGGCAACTATGATCCTGCAACGCGTACACTGAGCCTGGAAAAGATGAATCTCTCACCAGTGCAATCTTTAACGGTGACATTCTCAAACATATAGTATTTGTGATGAGCATTCCAACGCAGTCAAAATTCTTCCTTTCTTCCCAAGAATTCGAACCTGCCTACCTGCGCTTGTACCATACAGGTGAACTGCAAAAGCGAACGCAACAGGCGCTTGAAAGTCTCCGGTCCTGCAGGGTATGTCCTCGTGATTGCGGCGTGGATCGGCTGGCGAATAAGACGGCAGCCTGCAAAACGGGCCGCTATGCGCGTGTCGGCAGTTATTTCGCACACTTCGGTGAGGAGGACTGTCTGCGCGGCTGGAATGGGAGCGGCACGATCTTCTTCTCGTGGTGCAACCTCAGGTGCCAATTCTGCCAAAACTTCGATATCAGCCATGTTGGACACGGCGCAGAGGCCCGGCCCGAACGGCTGGCTCAGATGATGCTGGAACTTCAACAGATCGGTTGTCACAACATCAACTTCGTTACCCCGGAGCACGTTGTGCCGCAGATCCTCGAAGCGCTTCCTCTGGCGATTGAGCGTGGCTTGAAACTCCCCATCGTCTATAACACCTCATCCTACGACTCGATGGAAAGTTTGCACCAGATGGACGGCCTAGTAGATATCTATATGCCCGATTTCAAAGTATGGGACTCAGGGACGGCGCTCAAGTACCTCTTAGCGAAGGATTACCCTGAGGCCGCGCGTCGTGTGCTCAAGGAAATGCACCGCCAGGTAGGTGAATTGAAGGTTGATGAGCATGGTCTTGCTAAGCGCGGCGTTATAGTTCGGCATCTGGTGATGCCTGAAGGCATTGGCGGGACGCGCGAAATCATGGAATTTTTGGCACGGGAGGTGTCGCCGCATACCTACGTCAACATAATGGCGCAGTATTATCCTGCCGGCAAAGTGTCCAAAGAGAAGTACCCCGAAATCAATCGTGGAATCTCTAAACAAGAATATGCGGATGCCATCACCACCGCGCGGGAAGCCGGGCTGTACCGCTTCGACGAGCGGCGCCCCATTTGGATGCCCGTCTAGCGTCTGCGCGGAAAAAAGACTCTCTGCATATGCAAAGAGTCTTTTTACTTGTTACCTGTCTACTTGTGTAATTGCATTACGGATATACTCTCTTGATCGTCCTCGGGAAGGGAATCGCTTCGCGAATGTGCTCGATCCCGCACAGCCACGCAGTGACGCGTTCCACGCCCATGCCAAACCCTGAGTGGGGTACAGATCCATACTTTCGTAGATCGAGATACCACTTGAAGGCTTCTTCGGGCAATCCTTGTTCGTGGATGCGCTTCAGCAAAAGGTCGTGATCTGAGATCCGCTCCGAGCCTCCGCAGATTTCGCCGTAGCCTTCAGGGGCAAGCAAGTCAACCGATTTACAAACTTCAGGACGACCGGGCCAGGGTTCCATATAGAAGGCTTTGACCGCGCTGGGATAGCCATACACGAATACGGGTTTATCGTGTAATTTTGTCAGTTCGACCTCATGCGGCGCGCCGAAGTCCATGCCCCATTCGAACTTGAGCAATTCTTTACGTTCTGGATCAGTCTCTTTTTCATAGAGGTCAACCAAATGTTTTGCGGCACCGTCATAAGACATACGAGGGAAGGGAGCTTGAATACTTTCCAGCTTTGACACATCCCGCCCAAGAAATTTCAATTCTGCTGCACAATCGCGCAACACAGTTTGAACGATATGAGTAATGAGTCCTTCTTCGACTTCCATGAGCTGGTCCAGATCACAGAATGCAATCTCGGGCTCGAGCATCCAGAACTCGGTGAGGTGGCGGCGCGTCTTCGATTTTTCGGCGCGGAAGGTCGGGCCGAAGCAATACACTTTTCCAAATGCAAAGATATTCGCTTCGTTATAAAGCTGTCCTGTCTGCGCAAGATAGGCAAAGCCTTCGTCGAAGTAGGGCGTTTCGAAGAGGGTGGTTGTACCTTCTGCCGCGGCAGGGGTGAGAATGGGAGTATCCAGGTTGAAAAAGCCATGACTATCGAGATATTCTCGCACCGCAGACATGACTTTTACACGCACTTTCAAGATTGCCCATTGGCTTGGGAAACGAATCCATAAATGACGGTGATCCAGTGCGAAGTCCACGCCATGGTCTTTGAGCGACATTGGATAGTCCAACGCCGCCTCTTGCACGACTTGGATCTGCTTTACGCCGATTTCGTATCCACCGGGGATGCCTGGCGCGCGCTTATCCTCACGAACAGGTCCCGTAATAATGACGGCTGATTCCTGCGGCAGGCGCATCACTTTCTCAAAGACTTCGGGTTCAAGATCACCCTTGAAGGCGACACATTGCACAAAGCCTGAGCCATCGCGCACAAGCAAAAAGACCAACTTGCCTTTATCTGTGCGGTTATAGACCCAGCCCTTGACCGTTGCTTCCTGACCAACATATTTTGAGATTTGCGAAACGCTGATGTTTTCAGCCATGAAGAAAGTCCTTTTGTTTGTTAGAGAGTGCCGCAGAATTTGCTTAACTTGTTATTTGCTTTTCAATCTGCAAATATCATAAAAAGTTCAGTTATTTATGAGACAAGCGGCAGTTGAATCAATTATAGCAGAGGGTAATTTTTGTCCTCAATTTGTTCTTGTGCACTGTATCCATGAGTTATACTGCTGACAGTAGTTGATCGATAGAACACAAAGAGGAGACCCTATGGCAACCCGTTACAAAATACGTCAAAAGATGTTCTCCATTGGAGACGATTTCTGGATCGAAAACCAGGATGGTAGAAGGGTTTTCAAAGTGGATGGCAAGGCACTCCGCCTCCGCAAGACCCTCATCTTTGAAGATATGAATGGCAACAAGCTTTGCCAGATTCAAGAACGCTGGTTGCCGATCAAAGAAACCATGGCGATCGATGGTCCGGACGGCGAACAAATTGCTGTCGTAAAAAAGGCGCTGATTGCCCCGTTGCGTGACCGCTGGAGTGTCAATGTCAAAAACGGACCAGACCTGGATGTGCAAGGCAACATACTTGACCATGAATATACGATCAAGGAGGGCTGGAATAAGATCGCTGAAGTATCGAAGAAATGGCTCAGCCTTACAGATACTTATGGTGTGGAGATTGACTCTGGTCAGAATGACATCCTAATATTGGCGGTAGCAATTGCCATCGATATGATGGCACATGACGATGATGACAAAAAGCCGAAAAGATCGAAAAGGAAGGAGTCTCGGTAGAGACTCCTTCTTGATCAGCGGGCTAGTTTCTTTTCTCTTTCAACGTTTTGACCAGCAACTCTCTTGCGACTGTGGGATCAGCTTTTCCCTTTGTCGCACGTGCGACTTGTCCCATGAACCATTGCAGGAGGGTTTCTTTGCCAGCGAGATACTGCTGAATCTCTTTGGGGTTATCGTTTAATACTTTTGTAATGGCCTCTTGAATAAACCCTTCGTCCGAGAGTTGAGCGAGGTTCTTCGCCTTGACGATCTCTTGTGGCTTTCCGCCATTTTTGAACATTTCACTCAAAACAACTTTGGCAGAATTACCGCTCAATGTTTTATCTGTGACCATATCAATGAGTTGAGCGAAATGTTCAGCAGGGATGGGGATGTTCATCACACCAATGTTCAGTTCATTCGTGTAGCGCATGAATTCACCTGCGATCCATGAGCTGACGGTCCTGGCGGGACTCTTCGACTTTGAGACCACATTCTCAAAGTAATCGGCTAATGCTTTTTCAGAGGTGAGCAAGCGCGCTTCCTGGGGTTTTAATTCATACTGTGCAATGAGACGGCGCGTCTTTGCTTCCGGCAGTTCCGGCAGGCTTCGGCGAATCGATTCGATCCAGGCAGGATCAAGCACAAGCGGAGGCAGGTCGGGCTCAGGGAAGTAACGGTAATCATGTGCGCTTTCCTTGCCGCGCTGTGAATATGTTTTTCCTGTCGCTTCGTTGAAGCCCAACGTTTCTTGTTCCACCGTCCCGCCACGCGAATAGATTTCAATTTGGCGCTTGATCTCATACTCAGTTCCCTGGGTGAGGGCGCGGAAAGAGTTGAGATTCTTGATCTCAGTCCGTGTGTTCAGCTGATCGCTTCCTTCTTCGCGCACAGAGATATTGGCCTCAAAGCGGATCACGCCCTTTTCCATGTCACCCGTATTTACATCCAGATAGCGTAAGATGGCATGGAGCTTGGTGGCGTAGGCTTTGACTTCTTCAGGGGAGCGGAGATCGGGTTCGCTGACAATTTCCAACAGCGGTACCCCGCTTCGATTGTAGTCGATGAATGAGTGGCTGTCGGCGTGGGACAGTTTGCCGGTGTCCTCCTCCAAATGGACGCGGCGGATCCGCACCTCCTTTGGGCCTGCTCCCGTTTCGATTTGGATTTCCCCATCTGTGGCAAGCGGCTGGTCATATTGGGAGATTTGGTATCCCTTTGGGAGATCGGGATAGAAATAATTTTTGCGAGCGAAAATGCTTTCGTGGTGAATCTCGCAGTTGAGCGCGAGAGCGACTCTGACTGCCAGCTCAACGGCTTTTTTGTTTAAAACTGGAAGCGCGCCTGGCTGACCCGTGCAAACGGGACAGATATAACGGTTGGGCTTTGCCGTGATCGAATCGACGACTTCACATCCACAAAACATTTTTGACTTGGTGAGCAATTCAGCGTGGACTTCGAGTCCGATGACAGGTTCGTAGTTCATGGTTGATCGTTCCAGCAGGGAGGATGCTGCAAGTGCCAATCTGTTTGGCTCTGGTACAAGTGACCGATGCGGAGCAACGTTTCTTCTGAGAGGTGTGGGCCGATGATCTGCATCCCGACAGGCAATCCATTTGAAAAGCCGCAGGGTACCGATAAGGCGGGGATGCCGGCCAGATTGACAGCCACTACAAACACATCTGAAAGATACATATCGAGCGGGTTCGTTATTTTCTCGCCGATACGAAAAGCTGTTGTTGGAGCTACCGGGGTGATTAACACGTCGCAAGTTGCAAAGACTTTTTC
>DASWKT010000130.1:0-8549 GCA_036396515.1 Anaerolineales bacterium
GAGGCGCGCCCATGGGAGTTGGAATCTTCCGCTTCGATCTGTACACAATGTCCCGTGGGATGCAATATCACTTTGAACACTCGTCGTGAAGCCAGAGCAGGCGGTGATTTCGTAGTCAAACGTGTGATGCCACGCCAGAACGAAGAAGTGAACGAAATTTGGATCTGTGATAAGGGTCGCTTCACACATCACTATACCGATAGCAAAAGGCGCCTCACAAAGCCACTTATCCGTAAAACTGGAGGGACGAGCAGCCGCTCGCCCTTACAGCGCGCTTCCTGGGATGCGGCGACAAAACTTGCTGCAGACAATTTCCTCACAGCGAAAAAGGATTTTGTCATCCTTGCATCCGGCAGGCTTGCAAACGAGGATCTGTTCAACTTAAAATCGCTGGCTGATCTCGCAGGCGGCCAGGCCTACCTTTACTCTCACATGGGCGGCGGTGAATTGACCACGCTGGTCGGTGTGGGCGCTGGCACGAACTTTGGCTCCATGGGCAAGGAAACGGCCATTGTTGTCGTAGCTTCTGATCTGTATCAGGAGGCGCCCATCTGGTACCTGCGTGTGAAGCAGGCCGCTGACCGGGGCGCGACGTTGATCGTACTAAATCCGCGTGAGACCAAACTGGATCGATACGCTTCTCATGTTGTGCGTTATTCGTACGGTGATGAAGTGAAGACCGTTCAAGACCTGGGCAGGAAGGGCAAGATCAGCGATGTGTTTACGAATGCCGAGAATACTGTCATCGTGTTTGGAAGTGATGGGCTTGGCCTGGATGGCACTGCCAGCCTGGCCTCTGCCTGTGCAAAGGTATTGCAGGATACCGGGCACGTTGGCAAACCCAACAATGGACTGATCGGTGTGTGGGAACGCGCGAACGATCAGGGCGCATGGGAGATTGGCTTCCAGGTTGAAGAAGATCTCGCAAAAGCCCTCAAGGGCAAGGCTGTTTACATCGTCGGCGCTGACCCCGTTGGCGATGACCCGAAGTTAGCCAGGGCGCTTGAAGGCGCGGAATTCGTCCTGGTGCAGGATGTGATGGAAACCGCGACAACTGAAATTGCGGACGTTGTTCTCCCAGCCCAGGCGTTTACCGAGCGTGAAGGAACGCTTACCTCTGGCGAACGACGTGTACAACGCTTCTATTCAGCTGTACCTCGAACAGGCGACTCCAAACCAGATTTTGGTATCACATCGCAGATTGCTCGTCACATGGGTATTATTCTCGAAGGCACCCTGGTCTCGGCAGTGTTTGATATCCTGGCTGACTCTGTGAAGTCGTTCGAGGGTTTGAATTACGCCAAACTGGCTGAGGTCAAGCCGCAGTGGCCCATCGTCGGGCGCGGCGATCTGTATTACGGTGGCACTACCTATGAGAACACCCAGGGAATGGGAGCGCATCTGACAGCCGCCGCGGAACGCGGGGAAACGGTACACATCCAACGGATCCACGCTTTGCGAGAAGCGGCTCCACGTCCCAAAGAAAAAGAATTGCTGGCTGTGCCTGTCAACAAGCTTTATGACCGCGGCACAACAGTGATGATGTCTGCTCATCTGCTGCGTGACCGCATTGGCGGACCGGTGATCGCGCTGCATCCTGATGCCGCGAAAAATCTGGGTGTGGAAGCGGGACAGTTGGTAAATGTCAGTTTCAACGGCGTCAGTGGCGAGGCGATTGTGAAGTTTGACGATACGATCTCGGTCGGCGTCGCGCTGGTGCCTCGTGATATGGGTCTGGCGATCCGCGAACCTGTTCCTGCTAAGGTGAAATGATGCTGTCGGATTGGACTCTCTGGCTTGAGTGGTTTATCAAAGCGCTGGTGGTGACCCTGGCCTTATTGACCGGATTCGCCTACCTGACGTGGTATGAACGCCGCGCCCTGGCGCGCATCCAAACGCGCATCGGACCGAACCGCGCGGGACCGTTCGGCTTGCTTCAACCGATCGCAGATGCGCTGAAATTGATCTTCAAAGAAGAACTGACGCCTGGCAAGGCTGACAAGATCATCTTCTTTTGGGCGCCTGTCATTACACTGGTGCCTTCGATCATTATCGCGGCAGTTATCCCGTGGGGTACATCCTTCACCGCGTTTGGCCGTGAGATCACCTTGTATGTTGCGGATATCAACGTGGGTGTGTTGTACCTGATGTCGATTGCATCCATCGCAGTGTATGGGGTTGTGCTGGCAGGCTGGTCATCGAACAGCAAGTACGCCATGCTTGGAGGCCTGCGTTCCTCCGCCCAGATGATCTCTTATGAACTGGCGCTCGGATTTTCTTTTGCGACTGCCATCATTCTAGCCGACTCCATGCGCTTGCTGGATATTGTTGAACGGCAGGAGATTGTGTGGTTCGTTGTGATTCAGCCTGTGGGCGCGGTGATCTTCTGGATCGCAACACTCGCTGAGGTGAACCGCGCGCCGTTCGATATGCCCGAAGCTGAACAGGAACTGACCGCCGGGTATCACAGTGAGTATTCGGGTATGAAATTCGCACTGTTCTTCATGGCGGAATATCAGAAGATGATCGTCATCTGCGCCATCGCGGCAACATTGTATTTCGGCGGTTTTCGCGAGTTCTGGTTTTTGAAAAATACTATTTTCAGTGTAGATTACACCTGGACGCTCGGTTCCTGGCAGGTCACAAATTGGTTTCTTGGACCTCTGTACCTTCTGTTGAAAGTTATTGTGTTATTGTTCGGGATGATCTGGGTGCGTGCCACGTGGCCGCGCATCCGCTATGACCGCCTGATGTCATTTGGCTGGAAGGTGATGCTTCCGCTGTCGCTGGCAATTACATTTATCACTGCAACGGGAATCGTGCTCTCGGACGTGTTCGATAATCAATTGTTTTACTGGTCGATCCCTTTTGTTTCCATATTGGTTGGTTTGTTTACTGTTGTGATGATTTACCGTGAGTTGAGGAGAAAAGATTATGAACGTGCTTGACCCGATTATTGAACTTGCGCGCGGACTGGGTACCACGCTTAAGATGATGCTCGAACGTCCGGTAACCTTTCAATATCCCGAACAGAAGCGGGAGGTCCGGCCGCGCTTTCGTGGACGTCATGTTTTGAAGCGCTATGAGAACGGTCTCGAAAAATGCATTGGCTGTTCGCTATGTGCGGCAGCCTGTCCTGCTGATGCGATTTTTGTGGAGGCTGGCGAAAATACGGATGAGAAACGTTACTCCCCGGGAGAGAGATATGCTTCCACATACGAAATTAACATGCTCCGCTGCATCTACTGTGGATACTGTGAAGACGCCTGTCCCACCGAAGCAATCATACTTGGAGATAACTACGAGCTCTCGTTTTTTGACCGCCGTTCGGCGATCTATACTAAAGATATGTTGTTGGAACCTGTCGCTTCACCGGAGCTGCTCACGCCGCAAAAAGTGGAACCCGGCAAGTACAGCAGGCGGTCCGTGCCTTTGATGAAAGATCCTGCTGATTAATGACACCTGCCCTCCCCGGCACTCCTGATTTGCTTGGCAAATCGCACCGCCAGGGCAGGTGTGCGCCTGGGGCAAGTATACGCCAGGTGCAAGCGATTTGGATTTACGATTTATAGTCAATCGTAAATAGTAAATGGTGATTATGACCCTTGACCTTATCTTCTTCCTCGTCCTGTCCCTGATTGCCATCGCCACTGCCCTCGGCATGCTGTTGAGTCGCAACGCGATCTATTCTGCGCTGTTCCTCGTGTTGAACTTCGTCACGGTGGCAGTATTCTATTTGCTGCTGGGTGCCCCATTCATTGCCATGTCGCAGATTACTGTATACGCCGGCGCGATCATGGTGCTGTTCCTGTTCGTCATTATGTTGCTCGGTGCGGAAAGCCTTCCAAAGGCTCAGGTGTTGCCGTGGCAGAAACCCCTGGCTGGGTTCCTTGCAGTTGCCCTTGCTATTGAAGCGACGTTTCTTTTCATCACACGTGCACGCCCTCCAGGAGATATCGCTGCCCCTGCTGAGACAGTCAATATGGTGGACAGCCTGCGTGAAATGGGTATGATGTTGTTCAATCAATATCTACTGCCTTTCGAAGTAACGTCCATTTTGTTGTTGGTTGCCATGGTCGGCGCGATCGTACTGATCAGGAGAGAGAAAAGGGTACATTAATAATGGTTCCAATTAACTATTACATTATTCTTTCCGCGATCTTGTTCACCATTGGTGCGCTGGGTGTACTCATTCGCCGGAACGCCCTGATCATTTTTATGTCCGTTGAGTTGATGCTGAATGCCGCCAATCTTGCTTTTGTGGCTTTTGCCCGCGCCCGTGAGGTGGCCACGGGTCAGGCGTTTTTCGATGGGCAGATCTTTGTGTTCTTTGTCATTGCTGTGGCTGCTGCGGAAGTTGCGGTGGGACTTGCCTTGATCGTTGAGATCTTCAAGTCCAAGCGCAGCATTGACGTGGACCAGATGAGCAGTTTGAAGGGATAAAGCAAAACATAATCGGTAATTACGGATCACCGATTCGGAGAAATCATGCCCTTAAGCGAAACAGTAAACACAGGATTTTTCTTCCTTGCCCCCTGGTTGGTCTTTGCACCTGTCATTGGTTTGCTGATTAATCTTATCTTCGGTCGAAGGCTCAACGAGATTGGGGTCGGGACGGTGGCGAGCCTGGCATCGGGCGCGGCGTTCGTCGTCTCAGTGCTGTTGACCTGGTCGGTCGCGGCCGGCGGAGGTCATGCGGTGAGCGTGCCTTTTGCTGAGTGGATTCATATCGGCGATCTCCAGCTTGATTGGACGTTCCGGGTCGACTCGTTATCCACGACGATGATGCTAGTGGTCTCGGGCGTTGGGACTCTCATCCACATCTACGCCATTGGATACATGCACGAAGACGTGCGCTTCAAAGGCGACCCTGGGCGGTTCCCGCGTTTCTTTGTTTTTCTCAACCTGTTCATCGCCGCGATGATGATCCTTGTGAGCGGCGATTCATACATGATGCTCTTCGTGGGCTGGGAGGGCGTGGGACTTTGCTCATTCCTGCTCATCGGTTTCTGGTATGAAATGGATACGCTGGCGCGCCCTTCCTGGGCAAATTCAAATGCCGCGAAAAAAGCCTTTATTACAAATCGTATCGGCGACTTTGGCTTCCTGATCGCGGCCTTTATCATGTTCTGGAATTTCCGTTCGTTCCAGTTCGATGAAGTATTTGCCGCAGCGGAGGCCGCTGCGCCTGGCGTCATTCTCGCCATTACATTATTTATGCTGGTCGGTGTCACAGGTAAATCAGCGCAGATTCCATTGTATGTCTGGCTTCCCGATGCGATGGCTGGCCCGACTCCCGTTTCGGCTCTGATCCATGCCGCGACGATGGTGACAGCAGGCGTCTATCTTATTGCGCGTTCCGCGCCGTTGTATACGCTTGCCCCTCAGGCACAATACATTGTTGCAATGACCGGCGCGGTGACCGCGTTATTCGCCGCGACCATCGCAGTCGGTCAATATGACATCAAGAAGGTGCTGGCCTATTCCACGATCTCACAACTGGGTTTCATGGTTGCCGCAGTGGGAATGGGTGCTTTTGTTGCCGGGATGTTCCATCTCATTACACATGCCTTCTTCAAGGCTTTGCTGTTCCTTTCTGCTGGTTCTGTTATTCTTGGATTGGAACGCGGGCATCACCACGCAGGGCATGCCCATCATGGTAAAGGTAAAAAAGGAAAGAGGAAAGAAGAAAGATCTCAAGACGCGCATGCAGACGTATTTGACCCGAATGACATGCGGAACATGGGCGGACTTCGCAATACCATGCCAGTCACGTTTTGGCTGTATATGATCGGTACGCTGGCATTGGCTGGTTTGCCTCCCTTTGCAGGGTTTTGGTCAAAGGATGAGATTCTTGCGGACGCCTTCAATGAAGGCTTTGTCGCAGTGTACTGGTTATTGACAATTGCCGCTTTCTTCACTGCCTTCTATATGGGTCGCCAGATCTGGATGGTCTTTTTCGGAGAACCCCGCCATGAGGCTGCCGCGCATGCGGAAGAAAGCCCGAGGGTAATAACCGTACCCTTGATGATACTAGCTGTATTATCCATCTTCGGCGGCGCGCTGAATGTGCCGGGCTTGCATACTCTGACAGAATGGCTTGAGCATACGATTGAGGTCCACGCGGGCGAGTTCGTCTGGAGCGTTGCGTTGATTTCAACCGGGCTTGCACTCGTGGCGATCCTGCTTTCATGGCTTGTCTACGGACGTAGCCCGCTTAAGAGTGGCCAGCCTGATCCATTGCAGGAGCGGCTGGGTCCTGTCTTCACAGCCATGGAAAACAAATGGTACGTGGATGAAGGCTACTTTGCTGTCATCATCAACCCGTTTAAGAAGGTATCCCAATTCCTTGCGGATGTGATCGACTGGCGCTTCTGGCATGACTGGTTCCACGAGACTGTCATCGCGGGAACGTATAACTGGGTCAGCCACATTGCCCTCAACCGTTATGCAGATCAACGCGGCATCGACGCGGCTGCAAATGGCCTCGCCGGGGTCACACAATGGTTATCGGCGACCATGCGTAAGGTCCAGAACGGATTCGTACGTTCGTACGCGCTATCCGTGTTGCTGGGCGTTGTGCTCATCGTCGGTTATCTGATCTTGAAATAACTCGTAGAAGCGAGGACAAAACATGAATTTCTTCCTGCAGCCTCTGACTCTTCTGACCTTTTTCCCACTGGTGGGTATTTTGATTTTGATTTTCATCCCCAGTGACAGAAAAAATGAACTGCGCTGGGTCGCGCTTGCCACATCCCTGGTGACGTTTGGCATCTCGCTCTGGGTGCTGTCGATGTTCAACGCTTCCAACCCGGACCTGCAACTGGTTGCCCAATACAACTGGATCACTGTGGCTGGATGGAACATCCAATATTACCTGGGTGTGGATGGGCTCAGCATCCTGCTCGTCCTGCTGACCACCCTCCTGACGCCGATCTCCATCCTCTCCACATGGACTGCGGTGGAGGAGCGCGTGAAGGATTTCATGTTGTTCTTCCTTCTGCTTGAAGTAGGCATGACAGGTGTCTTCCTAGCACAGGATTTATTCCTCTTTTATATTTTTTGGGAATTCACACTTGTCCCAATGTATTTCCTGATCGGCATCTGGGGCGGACCGCGTCGCATCTATGCCGCGATCAAGTTCTTCCTCTATACGATGGCTGGTTCCATCTTGATGTTGCTTGCCATTCTGTGGCTTGGCATTTATGGGGGGACTTTCTCCGTACCTGAGTTGATCGCACAGGGAAATATTCCCGCGAATGTTCAAACGTGGCTGTTCCTGGCGTTCACGGCCGCGTTCGCCATTAAAGTTCCGATGTGGCCGTTACATTCCTGGCTGCCCGATGCCCATGTGGAAGCGCCCACGGCTGGCTCTGTTATTCTGGCGGGCGTCCTGCTGAAGATGGGTACCTATGGTTTCCTGCGCTTCAACATTCCGCTTTTCCCTGAAGCCTCCATCCGGGCCGCTCCATGGATCGCACTGTTCGCGACCATCGGTATCATCTATGGTGCAGCAGTGTCATATGCACAGGCAGATGTCAAGAAGCTGGTGGCTTATTCCTCTGTGAGTCACCTGGGTTTCGTGATGCTGGGATTGTTCGCCCTTAACTCACAGGGTATGCAGGGCGCGATATTGCAAATGATCAACCACGGGCTTAGCACGGGCGCGTTGTTCCTGCTCGTCGGCATGATCTACGAACAGACCCACACGCGCGAGATCAATGTCTATGGCGGGTTGTGGAAGATCACTCCCATATTTGGAACGATCATGCTCATCGTCTCGCTCTCTTCGATGGGCCTGCCCGGCTTGAATGGTTTTGTCGGCGAGTTCGCGATCCTGCTCGGCGCGTTCGGTTCGCTGGCGATCGGAAATGCCTGGTACGCGGCGATCTCTGCTCTTGGCGTGATCATGGCCGCGGTGTATATCCTGTACATGTTCCAGAAGATGTTCCTCGGCCCGCAGGGCGAAGTCGTGGATGAAGTTAAGCAGCACGGACGCGGCCTCCGCGACCTCAACTGGCGTGAGATTGGTATCATGGTTCCGCTTCTGATCCTGATTTTCTGGATTGGCCTGTATCCCAAGCCGTTCTTTGCACTTATGGCTCCCGCCGTGGATCAACTTGTTGCTTCACTCTCAACTGCCGCGCTGGCAATGCACTAATTAGCATTCAGCCTTCAGCGATCGGCTACTTGCTGATCTGCTGAAAGCTGATGGCTGAAAGCTGTTTATGACTCAACTCAACTTCTACAGCATCCTCCCGCTCACCTTGCTGACCGTCTGGGCTTGTGTGCTATTGCTGGCAGACCTCTTTATTCCCAAGGAAGGCAAAGGCCTCACGGCTTTGCTTGCGGCTTTAGGGCTGGCGCTGACGCTTGGCTTTACTCTTGCCCAAATCGGTCAGGAAGAGCTGGGCTTCATGGGCATGGTCGTGCTGGATGGCTTCTCGACCTTTGTCAATGCCCTGTTACTCGTCAGTGGTCTTCTCGGTGTGGCCCTGGCGTATGGTTACGTCAAGCGTATGGGCATTGAACGAGGCGAATATTACACA
>DASWKT010000131.1:0-7957 GCA_036396515.1 Anaerolineales bacterium
GAATTTGCGGGCACTCGACCAGTCCGCAGTCTTATTAGCCCGTGACCATCAACTGCCTATTCATGTGTTCGACTTTGATACACCTGAAGTGATGTGCCAAATCTGCAGAGGCGAAGAAGTCGGGACGCTGATCAGCAATGATGGGGATATTCTGGCAGAATTATAGTGAACGAAAAGTTTAAAGAGATTATGCGATTGATTGCGGCATGTGCAGGAATATTAATTGTGCAATTGCTAAACCCGCTGATGAAGAAGAAAATTGTAACTTACTTTTCAAACACCCATCGATCCACTTCCCTCTTCCAATCAACCAATTCTTCATTATTAAACCACAATTCAACTTCCTTTTCGCCGTTCTCCACTGTATCGGAGGCATGAGTGAGATTCCGCCCTACTTCGAGGGCAAAGTCGTGTCGAAGCGAACCCGGCGCGGCCTCGGTGGGACGCGTGGCGCCCATGGTCTGCCGGATCGCGGCAACCGCGTTCGGTCCCTCCCAGACCATCGCCATGATTGGCGCGGAGATGATGTACGAGATCAGACCCTCATAAAACGGCTTGCCTTTGTGAATGGCATAATGCGTTTCGGCAAGTTCCTGGCTTACCTGCATAAACTTCCCAGCCACAAGCCGAAGGCCGCGGCGTTCGAGGCGTGAGATGACTTCTCCGACCAGGGCGCGCTGCACACCATCGGGTTTAACCAGCACGAGCGATCTTTCCACAGATTTCCTCCAAAAATTTAAGTATGAGACCTGACAGGTTTTAAGAAAAGCATCTGATGTAAGACGCTTCCTTTGACACGCAATTGGACCGGAAAACGGGCGTGTGAAAACCTGTCAGGTCTTTTTAACGAAGCAACTCTTCTGCTTTTGTATACGCGTCCAACGCATCCTGCAAACGGTTGGCACGCATGTACGCGTCTCCAAGCGCCTGCCAGATGCCGACATCTACAGGAAAACGATACAGCGCATCTCGCAGATCATAGATAACCTCATCCAGCAGGCGTGTCTTCCTGATCAGTCTTCCGTAGGTATTGAGTGCGCCCTGAATCTTGCCCTGCGAGAGATCATCGCGTGCCCGTCCAAGGATCGGGTCTACAGACATTGCCGAGATTGCGGCCTCTATCGGCGCAACAGGTTCCTTATGAGGTTCGGGCTCGGGCTCCGGGGTAGCTGCCTCTTTCTCTTCGAGGGAAGATAGCGCTGGTTCTGATACCTCCTGAGCCATTTCGAAGGACTCGGATATCGGCTCAGATACAAATGGCGTTGGCTCTGGCTCCCTCTCTTCCACGGAAGGTGTTGCAAGTTCTGGTGTTTCCTGAGCCACCTCGAAGGACTCGGATATTGGCTCAGGTAAAGGCGGAGTCGGCTCCGGCTGTTTCTCTTCCACCGGCTGCCAGTCGGCCGCGCGGGTGGGTTCGAGTTCCGATACTTCCGGCGCGGCTCCCTCTTCTCCGCGTAGCCACGCAGGCAGGTCCTCATCCGACGCGGCCGGTGTCGTCGCCTGTGCTTCTTCCTGCTCCAAACTGCTTAACCAGGCAGGGATATCTTCCAACTCAGATACCGGTTTCTCCTCCGCCAAGTCCTGTGACGTAGCAACAGGCTCCTCGATGGAACCCATCCATTCGGACACATCGGCTGTCGTTGCCTCCTCCTGTGTGCCAGTAGCAGTATCGCTGGCAGGCAAAGCTGCTGTGCTCTCTTCAGCAGGTTTTTTATCTTCGATGTATTGCATCCATTCAGGCAGATTGTCGAGTTGAGCGGGCTGTTCCGCTTCTATTTCACGTGGGCCAGCGGCAACCTCGCTAGCAGGAGTCACCAATTCTGACTCAGGAGCTTTTTCCTCTTCAACATCCTGCATCCAGGCAGGTATCTCTGCTTCTGGCTTTTCGGCAGGCTGCACGGGTTGGATTTCAACAGGTTCCTCGATTGAGCGTTTCCAATCAGATGCTTCGACCGTCACTTCCTCCGGGCTAGTTATCGCGCTCGCCGGAGCTGTTTCCTCTTCCTCAATAGTTTGCATACTTTCAGATGTCGCATCGAACTGAGCAGGTTGTTCCACTTCCATTTCGTGGACGATTGGTTCTGCATCGGCAGATTTTTCCGCTTCGATAGTTTGCATCCACGCCGGGAGCTCTGCTTCTGGCTGTTCAGCAGGTTGCGTGGGCTGAACCTCGAGAGGTTCCTCGGTAGGACGCATCCAATCCGACCCCTCGGCTATTGCTTCCTCCGCGGAAGCCGATGGCGCGCTCGTCTGAGTCGGTTGCTCTGCCTCGATATTTTGCATCCACGCTGGCAGTTCGGGTTCCTGCTGTTCGGCAGGCTGCGTGGGCTGGACTTGGACGGGCTCCTCATCTAAACTCTTCAGCCACATACCTGTCGCATCATCTTGAGATAAAGGTGCGGCAGTTGGTTCCTCGTCCAGGCTTCTCAGCCAGGTTGCAGTATCGTCCTTCGCAGAAGGTTCCTCCACCGCGGCTGGAATCGTCGAGACAGGAGGCTGCTCCGCAGCCGCGCCCAAATCTCTGGCTTGTTTTACCCAGTCAGGCTCCTCTTCCAAACGATCTTCGGGCTTGGTCAGCAGACCTTCACTTGCGCCCTGCCTCGCGGCAAGATTCTCAAGCCAGGCGAATGAATCATCACGTTCCTGCTCGCTCTTACCGAGTTCTTCAAGATTCCCGGCAGGCTCCGCAGCAGGTGCTGATGGGGTGGGCACCTGGTCTGTACTTAATCCCTTGGCCCGTTTTACCCAATCCGGTTCCTCCTCCAAGCGGTCTTCGGGCTTGGTCAACAGACCTTCGCTCGCGCCCTGCCTCGCGGCAAGATTCTCAAGCCATGCGAATGAATCATCACGTTCCTGCTCGCTTGTGCCGAGATTATCCATATCCATCATCGAAGGAACAGGGCTGGAAGGAAGGGGTTGTTCAGGTTCTTCGGTTGATGCAACAGGAGAATCGAGATCACTTGACACGGATGCAGGAGGGGCAGGCTCCGGCTCTGCTTCCATCGCAGCAGGAACATTGAATTCGATCGCCGAAGGTTCAGGTGACACCGGTTCAGCCTGCTCACCCAATTTACCAAGCCAGTCGAGTTGTTCGGTTGACGAGGCAGCAGGCGCGGATTCGGACTCACTGCCAAATCCCTTAAGCCAATCCGGCTGGTCATCTGATGCTGAAGGGACAGGTTGCTCGCGTTGATCCAATTGCTTCAGCCAGTCAAGTTGATCGTCTGAAGGCTGCGACTCGGATTGCGCTTGCGCAGGTTGGTCAATTTGACTCATCCAGTTAGTTTGTTCGGTTGGCGCAGCAGGCATGGTTTCGGATTCGTTACTGAATCCCTTAAGCCAATCTGGTTGCTCATCCGCAGGCTGCGACTCGGGTTGCGTTTGCGAAGGTTGATCGAGCTGGCTTATCCAATCAGGTTGTTCACTTGAATCAACCGGGGTAGCCGCCACTCCGGTTCCAAGCTTGTTGATCCAGTCGGGCAGCTCCTCCTCTTCATCCGCAGGCTGCTCTGTTTCCACTGGCGCCATTGCTTTGACCCAATCGGGCAGTTCGCCCTTTGCAATGGGTGGTTCCGTGTCAGGTTCTTCATACTTAAGAGCAGATTTGCCTTCAACAAACGCGCCGGTGGATTGACCCCACCCGGCTTCACGCAAGAAGGCTGGGATGTCTTCCGCAGGCTCTGTGCCTGGTGGATGCGGCAGGGAGTCATCGAACGCGGGAACAGCTTTCGGCTTGTCCTGAGCGCTATCTGCACCTGGTACGATGGTAGGCGAGTCAAAAGTCTGAGCAGACCTGGCGGCAGGCTCGTCGAACACGTTTGTAAGCCAGTCCGGCTGCTCGTCCCGAGACCCACCCTCTTCCAGGCTGATGGCCTGGGTGGTCTCCCAATCAGGCTGCAGACCAACAGGCTGGCCGTTCCAATCCAATCGCTCCACATTCACGGCTGCCTCAGGGGCCTCATTCGATTGAAAGACAGTACCTGTAACGTGAGCCGCATATGGATCGAGTTCAATCACCCGCTGCCTGTATGTTTGCGCGCTTTCAGAGCGGTCGCTGCTAAGGATTTCCATCAGCACGCGATTGGCATCCAGGCAATGCGGATACGTGCGCAATACTGAGGAGGCTGCATCCGCCGCATCGTTCTTCAGGCCACTCCGGTAATAGGCACGCGCCAGAAGAGCCTGCATATCAACGCGGCCGCTATCTTCATTCAAAACACTCTTGATCTCAGAGATCGCCTGCGGATATAGCTCACCCTGCACATACATGTGTGCCAGCGCGCCCCGCGTCATGCGGATGCGCGGAGGCTGGACGCCATCCCGCCGGCCATACAATCGCTGCAATTCGCCCTGAATGGCGGCATTCGAGGGCTGGGTCTCAAAGGCACGCTCCATGTGCCAGATGGCATCATCGAGTTTATTTTCTTCATCGCGGATAATGCTCATACCCACATTGGCAACGAAATCGTCCGGAACTGCAGCAAGCACGCGTGAAAATATATCGACCGCCTCGGGATACTTTTTGTATTCCAGATATGCCTTGCCAAGCAGGCGATACGATTCGAGGTGTTTTGGGAATGTTTTCAGGATGTGGCGACAATTCGCAATCGCCTCGTCCAGATGGCCGCTATCGATCATTGTTTCGATTTCGCGGTTGTAAGCTCGCAAGGATACTTTCGCCATGGGATGCTCCTAGACACTATTATAAATTAAATATAGCACGTTTCGCTCAATTGTAAAACAACGGCAATGGAGCCACTTGATCATCACCAAACGCGTGTGCCGCAAGAACAGCTTCCCGCGCTTCAGCCAATTTCGATTCATCATTGGCGTGGATGGTGAACAGTGGCTCACCTTTATTGACCTTGTCTCCAACTTTGTGATGGATGATGAGCCCAACGGCATGATCAATATGATCGGATTTCTTCGCCCGTCCGGCTCCAAGTGTTACTGCCGCCTCACCCACGCTTCTTGCTTGGATTTGAGCCAGGTAGCCGTCTCGCGGCGATTCCACCGCTTCAATGTGTTCCGCGCCTGGAAATTTGTACGGGTCGTCAACATAGGAAACATCCCCTCCCTGCGCTTGGACAAGAACCCGGAACTTCTCAAGGGCAGAGCCATCTGCAATGGATTCTTCCGCCATTGCGCGGCCTCTGGAAAGATCCTGTGCACGCTTGCCCAATACCAGTATATGCGCGCTGACGTGTAAACAATGTTCGCGAAAATCCTCCGGTCCGCCGCCTTTGAGAGTTTCGATCGCTTCGATCACTTCTAGTGAATTTCCAACTGCATTCCCAAGCGGCTGGTTCATATCTGAGAGCAACGCCACCACTTCACGCCCGGCCAGTTTGCCGATATCCACCATAAGCGCGGCGAGCTGGCGCGCCTCATCCAGGGTCTCCATAAAAGCGCCTAAACCCGTTTTTACATCAAGCAGGATTGCCTGCGCGCCTGCTGCCAGCTTCTTGCACATAATGGACGAAGCGATCAACGGAATGGATTGCACCGTGCCTGTAACGTCACGTAAAGCATACAATTTTCCGTCCGCGGGAGCCAGGTCAAGCGACTGGCCTGTGAGCACAATGCCTTTCTCCTTGAGTTGTTTCTTGAATTCATCCGTCGTGAGGTCGACGCGATAGCCAGGAATGGATTCCAGCTTGTCGAGCGTACCGCCGCTGAACCCCAGTCCGCGTCCAGACATCTTACCCACCGGGAGTCCACAGGCTGCGACGATGGGGAGAACGGCAAGGCTGGTCTTATCCCCCACCCCGCCCGACGAATGTTTATCCACTGCGAGATCGACCACATCACTGAGATCGAGCATCTGGCCTGAATGAGCCATCGCGAGCGTCAGGTCGGTCGTCTCGCGCGGCGTCATTCCATTCAGCAAAACAGCCATGGCAAATGCAGAGGCTTGATAATCAGGCACATCACCCGAAACAAAACCGTTAATAAAGAACTCAATCTCCTCACGAGTGAGTTCCCCTTTATCGCGTTTCTTGATAATAATATCGACCGCGCGCATAAAATCTCCTCAATAAGTACGCGGGTATTTTATCGCATTTTATGACTGTTATGGCTTCACTAGCTTCTGACCCTCTTTTGTATCCTGCACCGTCCATCCCAGCGCGGCGATCTCGTCTCGTAGTTTATCTGACTTGGCCCAATCTTTATCCACGCGCGCCTGATGGCGTTTTTCCGCCAGGGCAATGGCTTCTTCTGAAGGTTGATCCTCTTCAAGCGGCCGAGCATTTAGCACCATATCCCAAACATCGGCAGGAATATCCTTTTCAATCGGGTCAGGAAGGTGATACTCGCCGAACTCGGTGATCGGGAATGTTGAGCCCGATGGGTACATCTCAGGATCACATTCACGAACCACTGATACAGAGCTGACCCCGTTCACCTCGCACAGCCCACTCTCAAAATCCAGGATGAGGCCTGTGTGCTCATCTAGACCGATCGTTTCGTTATCAGATGGGAGGAGACTGCACCATTCCTCAAAGCGATCCATTCCAATAAAACAACGGCTGGTATCGAGATCAATACCGCCGTCGGCATTGTTCCAGTGCGGAATGAAAGAGATATGCAGGCCAAAATCGGCAAACAAGTCCAGTCCATCCACAACATGAACATCCTGCCCAACTTTGTAGATCTCGTAAACGGGCAACGCATGGGCGCCAATGGAAATTGTCGCCGCGGAAGCAAATACGAGGGTCGCGCCGAGGCGATGCCTGGCGCGTACCACATTCCACGTAAGAGTATCCTTTAGATGCCTGATGGCATAGGTGGGGCTGCCCGGACCCATGAAGATCACATTCGCATAAAGAAGGGGTTTGACGATCTCGGGATCATCAGGGCTGTAAGCAGAACCTTTTTTGCGGGCAGGGATAATATCCACAATCGGTCTATAGTTTTGAAGGCGAGTTTTCATGAAATCGCCGACTTTCCCCACAACCTGTGCAGAATTCAATTCAAAACCTGCCGGCGTTTCGAGCAGGGCAATGTGGAGAGGTCCGTCTATTTTGCGGGCAAGCGATTCAAAGATACGGCCTCCCGCCAGAGAGGTTTCACCGGAGCCAAGAAAAGCGATTTGTCCGATCGTCATGTCAATTTGATGACGCATCCAGTTCGTCTATTACTTGCAGGAGTTCCTTGTTCGACGGAATATCCGACATTGAATTTCCGTAGCGGGCATAACAGATATAACCCCTGCCATCCACGATGCAATTCAAAGGCATGCGTCCCCACTTGAAGAGATTCACTTCCTGCTTATAGATTCTCGCAACTGAATGTTTGGGATCAGGCAGGCCAATAAAAGGAATCTTTTCCTTCTGCCAATATTGCCTGAATGCCACAGGTGCATTCGGACCCACTGCCAGGATTACCGCGTTACGGATTGTGAATTTTTCATGCTCGTCACGTAAGCGCGCCAACTGCGCGCGGCAATAGGGTCACATAAAGCCGCGCAGGAACGCCAGCACCACGGGCCGCCCCCGAAAATCGGACAAACATCTGCGATTGCCCTCTACATCTTCAAGTTCAAAATCGGGAGCAAGCTCCCCCGGGGTAATGAGTTTACTCATTATGGAGCAATTCTCTTGTTCTCGCCCAAACTTCGTCAAACATCTTCTCTGTTAATTTTCCTGTCAATGTATTTTGCTGGCTCGGGTGATAGGAACAAAGGATCCATTCGCCACTCTCGACTTGGTAGGCAGCGCCATGAGCAAATTTGAAGCCCAGCTTGCTAGCCGAATACATCCCCAGGATTCTCTCAAAAGCGATCCGCCCCAAACATACAATTACTTCGGGTTTCAAAATCTGGATGGTACGCTCGAGGTATGGCTGACAATTATTTAGCTCTTCGAGGCTGGGCTTATTGGCAGGCGGCGCACAATGTGCGACTGCAGCGATATATATGTCTTTTAGAATGAGACCGTCGCTTCTTGACTCAGCC
>DASWKT010000132.1:0-7289 GCA_036396515.1 Anaerolineales bacterium
GATTATCTGGATATCGTGCTCATGCATAACCCACCGCGTGAAATGATGCATGGCAGAGTCGCCTCACAATACGAGGAGTTTGAAAAACTCAAAGCTGAAGGAAAGATCCGTGAATACGGCGTCTCGCTCGACTGGCGTGAAGAAGTGGACATGGTCGTTGATACGACGAAGAGTAAAGCGCTGGAGGTGTTTTTCAACGCGTTGTATCAAGAGCCGCTTCCTGCTTTTCAAAAGGCATACGAAAACGGCGTGGGGATTATCGTCAAGGTGCCTTTGGATTCGGGCTGGCTTTCGGGCCGCTATCGAAAAGGTCACCAGTTCGACGACATACGCAAACGCTGGCCACCTGAGGTTATTGAACGTCGCAGTGAGCTTGTGGAGCAGTTCGCGGCGCTAATTCCCGAAGGCACTTCGATGGCACACGCCGCGCTGCAATTTATTCTGGCTCAACCGCAAGTTTCCACAGTCATTCCCGGGGCGAAAAGCGCGGAACAGGCGCTGGATAACTTCGCCGCCGCAGACAAGCAACTCAGCCCTGAAGTGGTTCAATCGATGTACGATTTGTGGGAGAGCGAGATCATGAGCGATCCGCTACCGTGGTAGAGAAGAAGGAGCCGCCATCATAGAGTGGCGGTTTTGCTCTTAATGGGGTAAGCATCTTAGGCTTTCTATGCTATAATCCCTTTACGATTTAGCTTCGATAAGGAGACGTAAAGCGATGCAACCGGTAACCATTTCATCCAAATATCAAGTTGTCATCCCGCGTGAAATACGGGAGCAGTTTAATTTAAAGCCAGGGCAGAAAATCATGTTTATCCCGTACAACAACACTTTGAGAGTTATTCTTGTCCATCCCATTAAGGAAGCCCGAGGAATGCTTAAAGGAATGAATACAGATGGAATTCGCGAAGAAGTAGATGAGGAGCCCTGATGAATGTGATTGATTCATCCGGCTGGGTTGAGTATTTTGTTAATGGCTTCAATGCTGATTTTTTCACTTCACCAATTCGAGATATAGAAAATTTGCTCATTCCAACTATATGTTTGTATGAAGTATTTAAACGTGTGTTGTTAGAATTTGGCGAAGATAGAGCCCTGGAAACCATCGGGGAAATGCTTTGGGGAACTGTTGTAGAATTAGACCGCAACATCGCAATCCATGCAGCCAAAATATCATTGGAGTCCAAGCTTGCCATGGCAGACAGTATCATCCTTGCCACCGCCCGCGCACATGAAGCCATATTGTGGACTCAGGATGAGCATTTCAAGGATCTAGAAGGCGTTAGATACATAAAGAAGAAAATTTGATCCAGCTGCTATTCCTGTTCACAAGCATTCGATAAACGAAGTGACAGTTGCTTTTCGTTTGGATAAAGTGACTGTCATTTGTTATTCCAAATGGTGAAACTATCTTATCTTCAGCGATGGATTACTTGTGCAGCTAGAATGGTCAAGTAAAAGAAAGTATCTGCGCCGAGTATTTATAGCCTTGACGACACTTTAGGCATTTCTGATATCGATACGAAAGAATTCTTAGATGTATTGACTGATGGAAAAATTGTCCCGTTTTCTTTTCATACTTATGGTGATTGTTGGGAGCAGTGCCTGCACGACTGTCCAACAAACCACTGTAGATCTGACAGCGACATCAATCCAAAGTATACCTACAAGCATCACTGCTGAGACACACTCCTGCAAACCCACTCTGGATGACGGTGTCAGCCCATCCTATATCTCAAATGCGCCAGAGCGAACAGTTGTAGGACGGGGCCATGTTGTCACAGGGGTTGTGCTTTCAAGCGTGGACTGCAAACCGATCCCGAACGCCAAACTGGAGTTCTGGCCCGAGGAAGAAGGATTTGGACATCCTGATTCATCTCGTGCTACCTTTTTCACCGATCAGGAGGGTCGCTATCGCTTTGAATGCAATCTGCCCGACCATATTCACATGCGGATCTCCGTACCAGGCTATAAAACCATCGGTGTAAACAGTTATCATCCTGAAGGACAGGCAGAAGGAACATTTGACATTGTGCTGGAGCCTGAAAAGTAGATTTGTGATTTCCCTCCATCAACACGTCCCGCAGGTCCTCACCGTGTCCTTGAATTTCTCTCGTCAAACCTGCGGGGCGGTTAATTTTATTGAGCTTCTGCCATCGCCTGCTTGAAATCGACCAGTGCTTTGATTGGCGTGGGGTCGACGCCGTAGCCCATTGCAAGATAATAAGCCATGTAATCGCCGAATAGGATTAATGTCCACATGTGTGCCAGCGGAGTGTTACCGCGCGCGTCGACATAGTCCGTGTTCATGCCTTCGAGCATGAATGCTTTGCGCGTCAGATCTGAGCGCAGGCGGTTGCGCGGATGATCAGAAGGCGCGCGCAGGAAGAGGGTCATCGTGTGAGGGTTGAGCACCTCTTCGGGATTCATCGTCCCGGCCAGGGTATTGTGATCGGCTTCGGGAAGAAATTCAAAGTTCGCGCCTGCTTTGGCGACTTCGTTGATCTGTCCCTTCCAGCGGCGGGCAACCGCAGTGAGCAGACCTGAACCCATGATCGTGACCCAGCGCCCCATTAACTGACCTGCATAACGTTTGGCAGGGTTTTTGACAACAGGGATATCAGATCGTAAATGCTGTTGTGATCTCTTCATGGAAGCCAGCGCGTCCTCCATTGCATCCTTTTGATCAGGAATGAAACCTAATCGTTGGAACATAGCCAGGAGCAAACCGAAGGAGAAACCCACCGCGGCACGCGGTTGCCCCACGTGTTCGAAGGTCCACACAGGAATATGATTTTCGTTGGCGCGTCTTGCAAGTTCGCCGCCTGTACTAACAACGATGATGTGACACCCGGCTTTATGCGCGGCTTCGAAGGCATCCAGAGTCTCTTCGGTGTTGCCGGAATGCGATGAACAAATGACAAGCGTTTCTGCGCCGCGCGCAAAGAGAGGCAGCGAGTAATCGCGATGAACGGAGACAGGCATCGGAGAGAGAGACGCGCAGTAGGAGGCAAGCAGGTCCGCACCGATAGCAGATCCGCCCATACCCGCGATCACCACCTGCCGAAGGTCCTTCCAGTCTGGCAAATCATATTTTAGACCAAGTTGATAGGCATGACCAAGTTGGTCGGGAAGGTTTTGTATTTCATCGAGCATGTTGAGGGTATCGAGTTCTTTGAAACGATTGAGATCGTCAAGATTCATATAAACGCTCCCTTAAACATTAGTTTCATACGATGTGATTCTACAGCAAATCGCAACAATTTTTGTATTGAAATTGTCAGGGAACGACCAGGCACTTTGCGCGATGATTGGGGCGTATCGATACACAGATTCGCAAACATTGAGGAGCAAAACTTCATTTGGAGGGCGGATCTGAAGGAGGTTCCATGTTCAGGAACAGATTCCTTAGCATGGTTTTGCTAGTGGGGATGTTAATTTCGCAATCAGTGCCGCGGGCGCATGCCGCGACCTATTGTGATCACGCACAATTCGTATCTGATTTGACCGCCCCCGATGGAGCGGCTTTCGCGCCGGGTGCGGCATTCACCAAGACCTGGCGCTTGATGAACATCGGCACCTGCACATGGACTACATCGTACAACCTCGTGTGGGTTGGCGGTGATTCCATTGGCGCGCCTCTTTCGGTAAAGCTGCCGGTTGATATGCCGCCTGGTCAGATGGTGGATGTATCCGTTAATCTAACCGCACCAATCGTAAGTGGACACTACAAAGGTCTATTTAAGATCAGCAATGCTTCAGGTGTTCCATTCGGCATTGGCAATTCAGCAAGCGACCCATTCTGGGTGGATATCAATGTCATTGAAGTTAATGCGGTGATTTTTGATTTCGTCGCCAACGCGCCCTACGCCCAATGGAAAAGCGGCGCGGGTGCATTGCCTTTTCCTGGCACAAGCGGAGACAGCCGCGGCTTTGCATATCCAGTCAACAACCCGCATCTCGAGGATGATTCATTTGATTCATTGCCAGGCTTATTAACTGTTCCCCAAAACAAATTCAACGGTTATATACAAGCGATATATCCTGAATTTCAAGTCCAGCAAGGTGACAGCTTACAGACGCTGGTCAACTGCGAATTCGGCGCCACAGGTTGTTACGTCACCTTCCGCATTGATTACCTGACATCAACTGGAGCACAAAAAACACTCTGGTCATGGAAGGAAGCACAGGACAAACGCTTCTATCGTGCCAACATTGACTTAAGCTTCCTTGCGGGACAAAAAGTCCGATTCGTATTCATGTTGTTATCCAGCGGATTTGCAAGCGGTGACCGTGCTATTTGGGGATCTCCCCGCATTGTGCGCACGGGGTCGACACAGCCCCCTGCGCCTCCTGCTACCCTTACGCCGCTTCCGCCGATACCCGCGACGGCCACACCTTTAGGTCAACCGCCGCCCACCATCCAGCCTTCGGGGTGTGACAAGGCTTCGTTTGTGGCTGATGTCACCGTCCCGGATGGAACGATCTTCGCACCGGGTGCAGCATTCACAAAGACCTGGCGTCTAAAAAACATAGGCTCTTGTATATGGACAACTTCATATAAGCTGGTCTACTACAGCGGCGATCAAATGAGCGCGCCGACTTCGGTCAATCTGCCATGGGGTGCTGTAAACGGTCAAACAGTTGATATCACAGTCAATATGGTTGCGCCGTCCACTGCTGCAAAGTATCGCGGCTTCTGGATCTTGAGCAACGCGGCCGGGCAATTCTTCGGCATCGGCGCCGACGCGACGAACGCGATTTGGGTGGAGATTAACGTTGCGGGTGATTCGCCAATTGGGACAGGCTATGACTTCACATCCAATGCCTGCTCGGCAGAATGGAAAAGTACCGTAGGATTATTACCCTGTCCTGGCACGGATGGAAATGCTAACGGATTCGTGGTCAAGCTCGATGCTCCAAAACTGGAGGATGGTTCCATTGGCGCGCCCGGTCTTTTGACTGTGCCTCAGAACAGATTTAATGGGTACATCCAGGGTCTCTATCCAACCTTCACGGTTCAGCCAGGTGACAAATTCCAGTCAACAGTTGGCTGTGAGTTCGGCGCTGCTTGTTATGTGACCTTCCGTCTCGATTACATGACAGCCAGCGGCTACATCGCTACATTCTGGCAGTGGCGGGAGCAGAACGAGGGGAGATACTACAACGCGAATATTGACCTGACTCCGTTGGCAGGACGGAGTGTACGTTTCATCCTGACAACGCTCGCCACGGGATCTGCGACGAACGACCGCGCCGTATGGGGTGGCCCGCGCATCCTCCGCGCCGGCGGTCCAACTCCAACCGCTTCTCCGACACCCATCCCGCCACCCAATGACTGGCTGACGTACACAAACATTCCCTACGGCTTCCAGTTCAAATATCCGCCACAAGCAGTGGTCCTCGATCAAACGAGCAATTCACTAAAGATGAACCTGCCCTTTGTGCCAGGTACAAATCTGCGTGAGAAATACCTGCAGCTGACCGTCCTTGAAAATGTTAACCCTTGCCAGAGTCCTTTATCTTCAATTTCACCGCCCGGCTCCCCCACGGAAACTGTCGTGTTTAATGGGATTTCATTCTTCAAGCAGATAGGAGGAGATGCTGGAGTGGGTCATCTTCATGAATGGGTCGGCTATTCCACCCTCAAGAACAATGCCTGTATCAGCATGGACTTTGTCCTCCATTCTCTCAACGCAGGGAACTATGCGACTCCTCCGCCGATCTTCGATAAAGCGGCTGAGTCGGCTGTGTTCCTGCAGATGATGGGGACATTTGCGTGGTTGCCTCCGACTCCAACTCCCAGTCCTGCGCCCGCAACTGCAACGCCAACATTTACGCCAACGGTCACTCCGACGCCCACCTCCCCGACTGGCGATTGGTTAGCCTATACCAATTCCTACTACGGCTTCCAATTACTGTATCCGCCACGCCTCGAGGATCATCCCAGCCAGGATAACAATTACGCGCGCATCGATCTGCCTTTCCAACAGGGCACAAACCTGGGGGAGAAGTATCTTGAAGTCTTTGTCAGAGAGAATTTGAGCACGTGTCAGAGCCCGCTGCAGACGAATCTGCCACCCGAGATGATAACGATAAACGGCATCACCTTCGTAAAGCAGACTGGAGAGGAAGGTGCAGCAGGTAATATTTATCAATGGGTCGCTTATTCCACACTCAGAAATAACGTCTGCGTCAGCCTGGACTTTATCCTGCACTCTCTCAATCCAGGCAATTCCACCCCCCCGATACCCGTCTTTGACTATGCTGCTGAGTCGGCTGTCTTTGACTTGATTGTTTCGAGCTTCACATGGCTTCCCGCGACACCAGTTCCCTCTCCAACTGCGACGGTCGCAACACCTGTACCTGTAACTATGACGACTCTGGTCGAGGCATTGAACGCGCGAAATTACGAACTTTTGAAAGCCTTCATGGATCAAACTTTTGTCTTCGGTTTCTGGCAATCCCAAGGGTATGCAACGACGCCAGAACTTGCCATTGAGACATTGAAGATAAATTACCTTGGACCAAGTACACACCTCATCCCTGATCCCGGCAAAGATCTGGTTGCGCTATTGGGTCGCGATCCGTACGAGCTCATGGGATTTAACTCCACCAACGCACAGGTGCTCTTTGTCTCTGGATGGGGCCCGGCTGGAACTGACGAAGCCATCCTTTACATAACGAGTCGACCAGATGGCAGCCCCTACTGGCATGGAGTCCTTATTGCCCTAGGCGGTTTTGTACATCCGTGATGTCCGGGTCCAACTAATAGTGGCATCCTCGCCATATTTCTCCCCTCTCCCGGCGGGAGAGGGGCTGGGGGTGAGGTCAAGCCCACACGTTGTTGATTTCGGGGAAGATTCAGTCTATACTTCATTACACAGGATTGCATAATCTTCTCTGGCAATTGTGGAACATTCGATCATATGCAATTTGAAACAAGATAATCATTGCGTGCTTAAGTTATTAATGCATCGAGGACATCAACAACCAGCCTTACCTGTATGCGATGATCACCCTCATCTCGGAACAGTAGATAATTGCAAGCAAAAAGTGGAGCAGAAAATTCTGCTCCACTTTTTTATTTCTGACAAAACTCTACATTGCACTTTTCATAAACTTCACCAGATCCGCTTTCATCTTCTTCAACGACGGCATATGAATGTACATCATATGCCCGGCTTCGTAATATCCCATGCTGACGTTCTTTTGCAGGCTGCTGTGAAGACCAAGGTGGTTGAATGTATATTCCGTTGCGAAATAGGGTGTACCGAGATCGTAATATC
>DASWKT010000133.1:0-10341 GCA_036396515.1 Anaerolineales bacterium
AGAAAGCGCCAGCCAGAAGTAAGGTTCTTCAGAAAATTTTCGTTTCAAGCTATTCGACAACTCATTCATATTTTGACTGCTACTGCCACCAGAATCATGCCCAATGAAGATTGGCGATCCAATTCGCGTGCTAACTGGCGATTGGCCCATCCCGGAGAAACTAACGACAGAAATGGGCTAAGGCTATAGATCGTACCAAAATACTCGATACCCAGCCCAGATTCAACCAGGATTCGCCGCAATGAGGCAGGCTGAAAGCGGCTAATATGCTGTTCCCCCGCCATCTTCGGTGCCATGTTTAGCAAATCCACAGTCCATTCCATCATTGGCCATAGACTCTGGTAATTGGGCGTAGTCACCAGCAGCCGCCCGCCCGGACGAAGCACTCGGGATGCCTCGCGGATGGAAACCTTCGGCGCCTCCAGATGTTCGATCACTTCAGAGAGCAGGACGCAATCGAAACTCCCATCGGCTAACGGCAATAGTTCCCCGATCGCCTGGGTGCAGGCAAATCCGCTTGGCGCCTCTGGACCAGATCTGGCTTCCTCCAAACGCGAGCGGACGAATGCCAGAGACTGCATTGCCAGGTCAAGCGCCACAGGATAACTACCGCGTACGCTGGCCTGTAACAACAAGTTGCCCGCTCCACAGCCGATTTCGAGCAGGCGTGAGCCAGCCTGCAAGTGAGGGCGGATCAGTTGATCTATCATGGTGAGCTTGCCGCCATGCCAGAAACGCTGCATCCGGTGCCCGGAATGCAGGGCGCGATATTGGTAGTCGCCCGCGACGGCGTGATAATCAAAAGTCAAAGATGAGCTCCTAATCGTATTTTCCCTGCCAGTCCATCCAGCGGACCATGAATAGGTTCGAAAACATCTTGAGCGAGTCGATCAACAGGCGGACGCGGCTGCGATGACGATGTTCTATCATATGCACCGCGACAGGCTGGATGGCAAACTTTAGTTTGCGCGCCACGAAGAGTAGTTCCACGTCAAAGCCAAAACCGCCAATCGTCAACCGGCGAAAAATTTCCTTGGCGGCAGCCGACTTAAAACTTTTGAAGCCACACTGTGTATCGGGCAGGCCTCTAAATAGAACTGCCTGGACCATCCATGAGAAGACCTGACCCGCCGCGTAACGCAGGGCCGGGACACCCCTTACCTCCGAACCAGGCAGAACACGCGAGCCAATGGCCAGATCGCAGCCACTACGCAGAGCTTTCAAAAAGTCATCGATGGCATACAGTTCGTAAGGCAAGTCGGCATCGATAAAGATCACATAACGGCCGCGGCTTTCCAGGACACCACGGCGGATGGAAAATCCTTTTCCCATATTCTTCTGGTTGACCAGCAGGCGTAGGTCTGTGACATCGCGGTTATTCCAATCTTGAATAGACTCGACCGTCTTGTCCTGGCTCCCATCATCCACAACTATGATTTCGAATTGCTCTGGCCGAGCTGAGAGGTAGGTCTGTAAACTATCCAAGGTGCCTGCGATCAAAGCCTCTTCATTATACGCTGGTATGATGATGGAAAGGTCAGGCGTCGTCATGATCGGCTGCTGTCCCTCATTGTATGGGATTTTGCAGATCGAAAATCAAAAAATCGTTCGCCTGAACGTAAACGGGATAGGATGCGAACAAAAGCTCTTTCAATTCAGACTGTCGATCGAATTCGTTGAAATCTGTCACGAGGAAGAAGTCCCTTTTTGAAGAATAAGAGTTGAACAGCTTCTCAAAAGAGAACTGGCCTCCGCGCACATCCACATAATTTACATCGCCCACATAGGGCCAAACGGCGGCGGTCCTCCATCCCCAGTATTGCAGGCGCGAACCATAATCCTGCGTCAGGGCAGCGATGCGTGCGGTCTCATCGAATTGCCCACCGATCTCAGCCCACATCGCAGCATCCGGACGATAATCCATCGCCTTCATTTGATTACGGACATCCCACATCACAGACAAAAGACCATAGATCAGGATGACATACGCAGCGCTTCGCGCCCAACGCTGGACAGTGGCCTCCGTTAAAAGAGCGAAGAACCACTCCCCCAGCGGAGCCAGCGACACGGCTACAATCGGAATAAACGGCAAATGATAATAGTCGTGTGTCGGGGTATGGTAATCGAAGAATAGTCCATAAAGTAGATATGAACCCCACAGACCAAAGAGAAATAAGCGCATACGTTTATCGCCTGCAAGAAAGAAACCGAGCAGACCCAGCATGATGAAGATCCCGCCTGCCGCCAGGCTGGCTTTCGTCTCCCATTGAAGATAGTTGAGGGGATTTGATAATAACATGGGGATGAAACGCCCGCTAAATTGCTGTCCGAAAAAACCGGCAATAAAAATCCCATACACAAGATAGGCCAGTGCTGGCAACACGCCTAGCAAGGCCATTATCCAAACTTGAGCATTACGGAACAGGGCGCGCAACGAAAAATGGGATGATGCAAGACCCAGCGCGCCCCCAATCACAAAAAAGGCCGCCGAAAATTTTACGAATATCGCGAACCCACCCAAAAGTCCCGCGAGAAGCGCCCACCCCCAAGCCCCCCTTTCATAGGGATGAGCGAGGGTGAAGGTCATCCAACGCGAAAACGCCCACCAGAAAGCAAGGATCAGCATCACCATCAAAGGGTCGGGCTGGAAACTTCTGCTGGCGATGATCGCGTAAGGGAAAAATAAATAATATGCAGTGGAAAAAATTGCGCCTTCAAATGAAACAAGCTCACGCACAAGCATAAAGAGAAATATCCCGCCGATGAGCCAGAATATTGAAGAGTAAATTCGTGCGATCCATAGCTGTTCGCCTGTGAAGCGATACGTAAAAGCGACCAGGCGCTCAAATACCACAGGTTCGACATCTGACTTGAGCTTTGCCTGATGAATGGCAGTCTCCAGCTTCCAGGTCGAAATGCCATCAGGCTCGGTTTCATAATACAGCCCACGCGCTTTGATCGCTGATAACAGCTGGCGGGTGGGATGAAAATCAAGCGGAAGATCGGTAAGGTCGTAAAGGCGGATTGCAAGAGCAGCGCCAAAGATCAAAACAAGCGCGATAACCCGTATAGAGCGCGACGAAAAAAAAGTTGTTTGGGACATAAGCCGAAGTATTTTATCAGATTCGGCTGTCTACTCATCACCGGAAACCACGCGTTGGCGCCAGCGAATAAAAACGTTCCGCAATTTACTTAAGCCAATCAAATTGAGTATGGCAGAGATCAATATGTTCAGGCGCGCCAGCGCAGTAGGAGGGTGGATGAATAACGCGCGCGTCCAGGCCTTTAGTGCGGGCCAGGATTTTCCGCCATCGAGCAGGTAACGCGCGTCCACGCGATGTGCGGAGGCGCGTGCGCGTCTTTCGACACCGGAAACTGCTTCCATTAAACCGGCCCTGCCTTTCGTCCAATCCAAAATCCGGAAGGCTTCGCGCCCAAACTCCGCGGCTTTGGCGCGGTTCTTTGCTTCGGCATGATAGCGCGCCGCAGACCAGGTTTGCGGAATATGCAGAATCTTGCCTTGTTGCGCGATCCGTATCCAGAGATGATGGTCGAGCAAAAAATGTAAGCTGGTATCCAGTAATCCTGTTTTTTCAAGCGCGGCGCGGCGAAAGAAAACGCTGGGCTGCCCGATGATCTGAAAACACAACAAATCTTCAAGCGATAACTGTCTGTATTTCAAAATATTTATGGTTTGTCCCTGCTCATCCACCGCAAGCATATCACCATAGACCATGACCACATTGGGGTTACTTTCAAAAACCCTTACGGCGGCTGAAACGGTGTTTGGCAGATAATAATCATCTGAATTCAGCCAGGCGACGATCTCTCCTTTTGCGCGCGAAAGTCCTTTGTTGATGGCCTCCGCCTGGCCATTATCTTTTTCGGAGACCCAGTAAGCGAAGTGGTCTTCGTATTTCCTGATGATGGCAGTTGAGCCATCGGTCGAGGCGCCATCAATCAGGATATATTCAATGGGCGCGTAATCCTGCGAAAGCACAGATTGAATTGTGGCCTCGAGATAACGAGCCTGATTGAAAGAAGGGGTAATAACAGAAACGAGAGGTTGCAAGATATTAGAAGAGGGAGCTGTACTCTACTTTGGGAAAAATAGTGAGTTTACCGCCAACGGTCGCGTCAAGGACCTCACGTCCAGCCTTCCGATAGGCTTCGCGGGCGAACGTGTACCCGACTTCGGATGTATCGAGATCTGGTAATTGCCATCTGGCGCCTTTGCCAAAATAATTCGGCGCGAAATGATCTGGGTCATCTCCCTGTGAGACAACTGTTTTATTCGCCTCTCCTCTTGACGCAAAGTTATGATCCACGCCGATCAGGATGACCTGCTGGAATCCCATATGAAATGCAAGTTGCAACGCCACATTTGTAACCGTCGCTCCTTCCCAGACGCGGCCGCGTACATCCGTCGAGAAACGCGGGCCAGTGTAGGAGGTGTACAGGAAAGTTGGTAGCTGGGTACTGGGTAGATTGGCCGGAAAATGCCGACGCGAACGCCACGCTAAAAACTTGGGTATGGGCAAGGCGAGGATTTCATCTGCGAATTGTTCGATGACCAGGTCATTGATAGATGCAAAGTAAGTAGTACTGAATCCCAGCTCGGGGAATAAAAGGTAGATGCGGTTCATCCCAAAGGTGAATTCATTACGAAGTTTCGAGAGATCAGTTTGCCGTAGAGAAGGCCCGTTACCAATAATAAAGGCACGGTTGCCCCTGTGAATGTCTCTTAGCCTATCCAGTCGTCGAATGCTCCCGCGCCGCCAGGGATGTAAGAAGGCGGCAGGCAGTTCAGGGATTCGCTTCATTGAATCGTAAGAACCACGAGCAAACTGCCATAGAGGATCAGGGATAAACTTTTTGAGAGTTTGTTTCATTTCATCGATGCTCGATGTGTTGTCCTCACCGCCGAGGACGGCGGTGGAGCGAAATCTATTCCGTGCTTAGCCGCGCTGTCGCGCCGCCATCCACGACCAGCGCCTGGCCCGTCATAAAGGACGACTGCTCGTTATCCGCAAGAAAATAAATCGCATGAGCGATCTCTTCAGGCTTGCCAACCTTGCCGCTCACGGTTTTACGCGCAAGATTATCCAATCGTTCCTGCACGTTACCCTGACCAACATGCCCGCGGTCGAGTCCCGCGCGTAGCATGGGGGTATCCACCGCGCCGGGCAGGATAGCATTGACGCGAATATTATCAGTGGCGAACTCAATTGCCATGGCACGCGTCAGGGCAAGCAACCCACCTTTAGATGCAGCATACGCGGCGATGTTCGTAGAGGTCTGGATCGCATGAACGGAGGAAATATTGACCACCGCGCCGCCCTTTGCCTTGAGCAATGGATAGGCTAATTTGACTGCCAAAAACACCGAGCGCAGGTTGGAAGCCATGACCGCGTCCCACTCCTCGACGGTTGTTTCCGTAATCGGTTTTGCGACCTGTACGGCGGCATTGTTCACTAACGCGTCAAGGCTATCCGTGAATTGATGCGCCTTTTCAAAAATGACTTCCATATCTTCGGCGCGCGAAATGTCGGACTGGACAAAAAGTCCGCTTTCCGGAAAACCGGGCCCAAACTCAGACCGGTCCACTCCAATCACGCACCAGCCTTTTTGGGTGAAGAGCGCAACTGTCGCGCGGCCAATCCCACCTGCCGCGCCGGTAATGAGAATCGTCTTTTGTGAATTTACGGTTGGCTTGGACATAAGTAAGGAGTTAACTCCAGTGCATCAGGATCTTCAGGCGCTGCATAATAGCTGATATCTTCAAGGAGAGCCAGACCCTGTCCAAAGTAGGAATTCAGGATCACGCGAAAGGTATTCACCGGCGAGATGGATGAGTATAAAACTTTATCTGCATCCAGGCCAGGTAAGTAATAGGCATTCAAAATCGGCATTTTTTGCGCGGAGGAAGGGGCAAGCTGCTGAGGCGGGCCATGATCACCCTGAATAATGATGATTGGCGGCGTTTCTGATTTGGCAAGTATCGTATCGATCACCTGCAAAATCTCGCGGTTGATAAAAATTACCTGTCCAATATAAGCTGTTTGTAGATTTTCAGGGCGTCCATCCAGCCATTCTCCATTGGGACCAAATCGATAGGGAGGATGTGGGATGACAAAATGAGCGAACACGAACAGATCTCCTTCTTCGGTTGGCAATCGTTTCAAATGATTAAGGAGGGAAAGAACACGCGAACGATGGTTATTATTGGTGAAACGGTTGATGTTGAATAAATTGAAATCCGAGACAATGCGCAGTACGGTCGTATCCATGACAAGTTTTTCAAACTCGGGCAAGGCCGAATAGGTGCGATCGAAATCGAGGTACAAATCTGCATCCTTCCACTCGGTCATATCCCAGCCCGTTGGAGCAGAAACGCTTCGGTATCCCTGTTCCTCCAAAAACGATCTTACCTCACTCTGCTTGAGAATGGCTATACGCTCAATGTTGTTATTGGCATTCAAATGGTCGAGATAATCAACATTCAATGTTGAGGAAAGCGAATATTCTGTATAGGCGTAATTGCTCTGACTGCAATCTGCCACATAAAAGCCACGTCCCCGCAAAGCGTCAAGGAAGGCGGAATTATCAAACCCCAGATCGTTTTTCAGAACATCCCCCCGCCCATATGCATCTAAAATAATATAGTAAATATCAGGCCGGGCGGAGTTTATGCTCTGCGCTTTCACAACTCTGGCGCTTAAAGCGGACCGATACGCCAGAAATTGTTGAGTAGCATTTGAAGAGATCACAATAGCCGGATAGATCAACAAGTAAATTGAAATCAGGTTGAGCCAGTACGTCCAACTCGCTGGCTTATCTAGCTTGCTTATGATCCAATATACAGCAAGAATGAGAAGCAACCCATATAAAACGAAGAGAGTCCGGTGCCGAAAAATATAAACATCCCCGATGTTAACATCCTTTAAAAAATTATAGATTTGCCCGTACGTAAAGAAGGAGAACAAGACTGCAAAAGCCACGAAAGCAGCACGATGCCAATCGTGGACCAACAAACGGGTCAGGCCATACATAATTATGCTAAACAGCAATACAAACATCAATGACGCCCACATATCGCTGAGGGCGATCTCACGAATATTGTAGGCCATCAATGCAAGAACACAAAATCCGGCAAATAACACCGGATAAAAGGGTATTTTTCTCAGCATATTTATTAACTAGTCAATGCCACCCAAGTGATGTGTACAGTATGATTTCCGTACATATTCACCTACGGATTCACCTTACAGGAATTTGGGATCGGTCTAAAGCGAAAGGGGTCATCGTATTCTGAGTATAAACTGACATCCTCCAGCAGGGGAAGATCCTGTCCAAAGTAGGTATTAAAAATGATTCGAAATGTGTTCACCGGCGTAATCGTTGGATAGACGGGCGCATTTACATTTGGAAAATAAAATACATTGAGATTTCTCATGCGTTGCTGCGGGCTGCTTGGGATGGTAGGACCGTGATCGCCTTGAATCACAATAACAGGCGGCCTGGTTGAACTTGCGATGATCTTCGGTACAATCTCCTTCATGCGATTGCTGATGTAAATTGCTTGATCACGATATCGAATTCCCTCTTGTTCAGACTTGGTTGTTCCCGCTGCTGAAGACTCTATAGGGCCGCCGGTTGGACCAAATACATAGGGAGGATGAGGAACAATCAGATGAAGAAAAACAAATTTTGGCCCCTTAATATAAGACAGGTCATCAAGCCTATCCAGGGCAAATAATGTCCGTTCACGAAAAAGTTCTGAACCTGAGTTCTGCTTACCGAGTCTGCCGCCATCTTGTATTAATCGCGCGAACGTTGTTTCCATAAGCAGATATTCAAATTCATTCAACTTTCCCATCGTCTGCTGAGGACTGAGAAAGTAATCAGCATCGGTCAATTCAGTGGCTATAAAGCCGGTTGCAAAGGCAACAGTTTTGTATCCAGACTTCTCCAGGCTTTCGCGCACGGCGCTATGCTGGATCAAAGCATCCAGCCCGGTACGGTCCTCTGTCCCGGGCGCAAAATGATTGCTTAGCGCATCAATATAATTGAAATTCAAGGCTGAAGACAGCGACATCTGTGTCTGTGCATAATTACTCTGGGCACAGTCAGCAACATAAAATCCCAAATCCCGTAATACATTCAGGAAGTCCGAATTATCATATCCGTATTCATTCTTCAATACATCGGCCCGACCATAGCCATCCAATATGATGTAATAAATATCTGGAGGCTCATTTCCAATTTTCAAATCTAATGTTTGTGTGTTTTGTGCTGCTTGTGCCTGGGAAACCCGGCTTTGCAGGAGATGCGATATCAATTGGAAGGAGGGCAAGATCAATAGAAACAGCCCCACCACGTTAAGAAGATAGGTCGCGGCTGCAAGATTAATGGGCTGACGCCACACCTTCCAAAGGATGAACAGGCCTCCTCCCACCCAGATAGGCATCAATGTACGATGTCGAAATAAGTAAAACCCGTCAACGTTTACTCCCTTGAGCAATATGTAAATATGGCCGTAAGAATAAAACATAATCAAAACAATGGTTAAAGATAATGCGGCTCGCCTCCAGTCCCGATGGACCAGCCGGAAGATAAAAGCCAGAAACCCGACCACAACCGATGAGACAAGTACGGGCCGAAATCCTGATGATAAATCCACCTCGGAAATATTAAATGCCAGCAAAGCCAGAATTGGATAGATCGCAAATAAAAAAGGATGTAATGGAAAGCGCTGAAGCCATCCTGGCTTTCTGCTACTCTTCGAGTTCATACTCTATGCCCAGCCCGGTCAGTAAATTTTTAATCGTGTTCCAATGGACTCTTTCCCATGCTGCGGGGCTGGAATTGGAATTGTGCGGGGCGAGCATTACGTTATCCATTTTCAGCAACGGACTATCGTGTGGAAGCGGCTCAAACTCAAAGACATCCAAAGCGGCTCCTGCGAAACGTTTGACCTGCAACGCTTCGATCAGCGCTTTCTCATCTATGATGTGACCACGGGCCGTATTGATTAACACAGCATTGGGTTTCACCCATGCAAGAGTATCGCTATTGATTAAATGATAGCTGGTTGGGTTTAGATCACAGTTAATGGAAACAAAGTCTGAATTTGCGAGCAGGGATTGAAGGGTGGTCATCTCCAGACCAGTCTCTGCAAGGAAAACATGGTCGATATCGATAATGTCATTTCCAAATACTTTCATGCCAAATGCCTTTGCGCGGCGAACAACTGCTTTGCCTATGTTGCCGATGCCAACCACACCGAGTGTACACTCACTGAGAGCCTTGCCGGGGATCTTTTCCCACTTGCTAGATTTCATCTCACGATCCATCCAGGGCTGTTGGCGGGCGAAAGCCAGGATGTAGCCTAACACCGAGTCTGCGACGGGGAGGGTGAAGGCATTCAGGGTGCGGCCAATCTTTATCTCATAACGGGAACAGGCCCCGGCGTCGATTGAATCGATACCCGTCCCCCATTTAGAGATCACTTTGAGGCGCGGCGCACAGGCTTTGATGACGCGCGAAGTGTAGCAGTCATCTCCACAAATGGTGCCATCGAACTCACCTGCGTACTTGAGCAGATCGGCTTCTTCCAGACGTTCCTGCACCATGGGGATCACCAGCTCGATATTGTGTTTATCGAAGATGGGCTTGAAGCGATCAACGACCGGGATCATATAGGGAGCGGTGAAGAGGACTGTGTATTTCATCTTTTGCAATCGTTCGGGACTTCTACGTAATTGTATGGGATATCATACTCGGAAAAGAAGGCTTTATCTTCAAGCATCGGATAATTTTGACCAAAGTACTTATTGAGAATGAGGCGGAATGTGTTTACAGGTGTAATCGTCGGATACAATCCTTCAGCATTATCAGGGAAATAATAGACATTAAGGTTTTTCATACGGCGTTCGATCACATCAAAGGGTGCGGGGCCATGATCACCTTGAATAATGATGATGGGCGGATTCGGCGAGTTCTGTAAAATTATGTCTATAATGGCCAGGATACGCTTGTTGATATAGGTAACCTGGTCGGGATATTTGACCTTGTATTCTTCAAAGGGAGGCACACCGGCTTCTATGCTGTTCAATTCCTCGCCATTAGGACCAAATACAAAGGGATGGTGCGGGATGACCAGGTGAGCGAAAACAAATTTGGGACTCGGAATCTCTGGCACTCTTTTTTCCAATTGATCCAGGGCGAAGAGAGTCCTGCGCCGATACCATTCGGCAGATTTCTTTTCAGGCGACTCGTCGGTCATATCCATTGGCACGCGCCAGGCGGAAGTTTGCGCAAGCATGATCTCAAAGTCGT
>DASWKT010000134.1:0-8274 GCA_036396515.1 Anaerolineales bacterium
CTCGAGCCCCTTCCCGCACGACATGTGGATACGGGCATGGGTTTTGAGCGCATCGTATCGGTGTTGCAGGATGTCGAGTCGAATTACCTCACCGACCTCTTCGCCAAACAGCTCGAAGTTTTGCGCTCGTTTACAGGTCACACTGAAAAAGAAATGCTCGCGGACTTCACGCCTTATCGAGTCATCTGTGACCATACGCGGGCTGCGGCTTTTTTGATTGCGGATGGTGTTGTACCTGGCAACGTTGGGCGTAACTATGTCACGCGCATGATCACCCGCCGCGCGGCTCGCTTTGGAACAAAGATCGGACTGACAGAACCGTTCCTGGCAAAAGTTGCCGAAGCGGTGATCGAGACGTATGGCGACTTTTATCCTGAACTGACGAAGAGTCGCGCTGCGATTTTGGATAATTTGACGCGAGAAGAGATCCGCTTCGCGCGGACGGTTGCAACGGGTACCGCTCATTTGCAGAATCTGCTCGACAGGCTGCGTGACACCAAAACATTCGCTCTCGACGGTGTTGCAGCTCCCATTCTTGATGGTCATCGCGCCTTTGATCTGTACGCCACCTACGGCCTGCCGTTTGAAATCTCTCGCGACATTGCGCGCGAGCAGGGGCTTGACGTGGACGAAGAAGGCTTCAAAGCCGCGATGGATGAGCATCGCATTGCCTCAGGCGGCGGCAAAGCCATGGGCAGGGCAGGTGGCGAGGATGCTGAATTCTATGCAGGTATTTTGAAGACCCTGCAAAAGAAAAAGAAACTGGGCGAACACGGCGTTGAATATGATCCCTACACCAGCCCGCGTGTCGAGGGTGAAGTGTTGGCATTGATAATCAATGGTCAATCCGTTGACTCTGCCTCCTTCGGCGATGAAGTTGAAGTCATCCTTCCCAGGACTGGCTTCTACATTGAATCGGGTGGGCAGGTGGATGATACGGGCTACATTCGCTCTCTCCCCATAAATTCGAAGAATTTGGGGGCAGATCAAGAGGGGGGCTGGGAAATCGAAGTCACCTCCATGCGCCGTCCCTCTGCGAGCGTCATTGTCCACGTGGGCGAGGTGATCTCGGGCCAACCGAAAGTTGGCGATCAAGCCATCGCTGAAATAGACGTGACCCGCCGCCACGATATCATGCGCAACCACACCGCGACTCACCTGCTCCACGCGGCCTTGCATCAGGTACTCGGCGAGCACGCCCGCCAGGCGGGTTCACTCGTCGCGCCTGACCGTCTGCGCTTCGACTTTAACCATCCCGAGGCCATGACACCCGAACAGATCGAGCGCGTCGAGCGTATCGTCAACGTGGCGGTCGCGGCGGATATGGAAGTATTCCCGCACTTGAAGTCTCGTCAGGATGCGATTGCCGAGGGTGCGATGGCTCTCTTTGGCGAGAAATACGGTGAGACAGTGCGCACGATTACGATTTCGCCTGTTGGCCTGGATATGCCTACGGACGAAGCTGTCGTGCATCCCATGGCTGCAATTGAGCATGAACAAAAATATTCCTATGAATTGTGTGGCGGCACACATCTGGACCGTACATCGGATGTCGGCGCGTTCCTGATCGTCAGCGAAGGCTCAGCCGCGGCAGGCGTGCGTCGTATCGAAGCGGTCACAGGTCGCGGCGCGTATGACTTGATCGCGCGCAGATTCAAAGCCTTGAAGCAGGTCGCGGCGACGTTGAAATCGACCGTGGATGAAGTGCCGCATAAAGTCGAATCCTTGCAGGATGAATTAGCAGCTGCAAAGAAACAAGTAAATTCATTGCAGAAACAATTGAATCGTTTGGAATTAAAGCAGCAATTAGCCAAAACTCCCAAAAGCTCGGTGCAACAGACTTTTATTGAATCTGGATTGACTCTTAACAAAGTCGAATGGGATTTTGTTGATTTGAATGGTGTGTCTTTGTTGCTTGCTCATATCCCAGGCGCCGATAAGGACACATTAATGGGAGTAGCAGATGCCTTCCAGGAAGAGAAATCTGGGGTAGCGATCCTTAGCGGAACATCGAACCTGTATATTGCTTCGGTGAGTAAAAGTTTACAGGAAAAGGGCCTAGATGCGAACAAACTTGTCAAACTCGGCGAACCTTTGGGCTGGAGTGGTGGCGGCAAACAGACTCTTGCCCAAGCTGGTGGTAAAGATACTAGTAAGTTAGGCGAAGTATTGAAAATTGTGGCAAATGGGGTAGAAGAGAAGTTGAAGTAGATTCAAGACCTGACGGCTCACAAGCCATCAGGTCTTTTGCTCGTATAAGGATTCCAAGATAAACTTTGCAGAGGAATCAACCGTGGACTGGAAGACCCTCATAGCTCAAAACGCAAGTGCATTGATTGGATTTACAGGTGCAATAATTGGTGTTGCTGTCGGAGCAATTATTTCCTTTTTGCTTCAATATCAGCAACGTCGTTGGGTACTTGATGACCAACTGCGCCAGTGGAAACGCCAAAGCCTAACGGAGCATACCATTCCAATTCGGAATTGGATCAACGAAACATTTCGCATGCTGCGCACATTTCAATTTATTTCAGACGATAAGTTTGGGCGAACAGCTTTTGCGGACGCTTTCAGTTCTGAACTTCAAGGGCAATATAAAGCCCATGCTTCTTTTGATGCTACGCTTTATCCCCATATTACTGCATTGGGTGATGAAGAGATTATCAAGTATTGTGAAATGTTCAGAAAATCGTATCTTCTTTTTATCGATGTAGCAACAAAAAAAGACATAAATAGAATATTAGAAATTCAGACAGCTTTGGTGGGATCATCCACACTAATCAATCGTAGAATCGATGCCTTATTCGAAGAAACCTTCGCCAATAGTAAACGCAAGAAATAGTACTTAAGGTGTTGTAAAGAGAGACATCAAAGCAGGTGATCTTATCACTGCAATCGGCGGTCGTGACGGTGGACGTCCCAACATGGCGCAGGGAAGCCTGTCCGATGCGGCAATGATGAATGATGCGATGAATAAAGTTACAAAAGCGGTGGAAGAGAAATTGAGGTGACTTTTGGGGCGGGCACAAGGCCCGCCTTTTTTGTTATCTCAAGTGGATTTTCAGTTCATGGATGTTTTCATTCACTTTAATTAGCGTAGAGCCTTTGATGATCTCTACGTTTCTTGTAGGATTGCTCGCTGCTCGTCCCACCATCCTGATTCCAAATATCAACAACCTGGCCATTTTGACGAAGACCGTGAATCGTTCACCGAGTCCGTATACACATTCGCCAACGCCAAGACTCAGTTGTTCGTTGATCTGACGCCTCTGCGGCGTATGCACAAAACCTGTGGCATGCCAGTCGCTGGAGGTGAGGAACTGACCTTCGCCAATATATTCATCCAGCCAGTCATTTCCTTTTTGCACATGGACGCTTAACTGAGCACTTGTTAGTGTGGCTGATTGCGGATCGCTCACAGTACGAATCTGCGGCTCAGTTTGGCGTATCCAAACTCCTGCGGAAATCGCTCTGCCTGCACACCCACAATGTATTATGATTACACCCAGAAAGGAGCTTTATATGTCACGCCTATCGAAATTTCTATTGGTTTTAGGGCTGATCCTATTTGTGCTGGCCTGTAATTTAGTGACTCAGCCAATCGAGGATGTTCAAGATATTGCAGGAACCGCTCAATCTATTGCAAGTTCGATACCGATCGAGACTCTTCAGGCATTACCCTCGGCAATCCCCGTCGAGACGCTTCAGGCACTTCCTTCCGTGGCACCTACCCTGCAAGCATTTGCAACGGATTTCGGAAATCTTTACAATCCACAAGGAACTCCTGTTAGCGAGTGGAATGGAATTCCGATCATGCCACAGGCAACGGCTGGCCAGGAATTTGATGCGACTACATACAGCTTCAAGGTTGGAGTCACATCACAAGAAGTTCAGGATTTTTATAACGCACAATTGACCAACCTTGGCTGGACGCAGTCATTCAGCGTGCCAGGAGGAGCCGAGGCCGCGCTGATGTCGTTTGAAAAAGAGGATACAAGCCTGCTCATAACCATTGCGCCGGCAGAGGGTTCCAGTGTTGTGGTTCTGACGCTTGGATAAACAAAAATTCGTTTCTTCCAAATTCAAAAGGACAGCCCTGAGGCTGTCCTTTTGAATTCTCCTGAAAGGCGTAATATTTAACGCACTTGCTTATTATGTCGATCGTCCTAACGAGCTGGGACTCATGAAAATCATAATTCTAGGGTTCCTACTCGTCAGCCTCATAAACGATTTTGCCATCGACCATTGTCATGACTTGTTTGGCCGTCCCGATGTCTTCCGGTTTTAGTTCAAATAGATCATGCGAGAACAAAACCATGTCAGCCAGGTAGCCTTCCTTGAGCTGGCCTTTCTGGTATTCCTGAAATTCTGCATATGCGGCATCACGGCTATAACCAAGGATACATTCTTCGAGGGTCAAGCGACCGTACTAGTTTGCGCCTACGGTTATAATTTACGGGAATGAAAACCCAAATCATCATGCTCGAATCACACGATGACCTTATTTCCGTCCGCGACCGATTGTCGTGGGCAAAGACCCCGCGCATTTTGCTGGTCTGGCCCAAGTATGAGAAGGTTACCCTCCGGCAAGTGGATTTAAAGGTCTTGCAAAGACACGCGTTATCGCTTGGGGCGCAATTGGGTCTAGTTACGCGTGCGCGGCGGGTACGTGAAGATGCCGAAGCCTTGGGGATTCCGGTTTTTGTCTCCACAGGTCAGGCCCAGCGCCTCGCCTGGCCAAAACCCAGGCGGAGAAGGTGGCCTCGTCGCGCGCCTCGCAAGGATTTACGCGAGAAACGGGCGCGGGCTCAGGCTGGGGAGGCAGCGTGGCGCGCAACTCCCGCGGTACGCGTTGGGTCGTTCACATTCGGTGTAGTATCGGTGCTCATCCTTGTGGCGATGTTCATCCCGCGCGCCCAAGTCACATTGCAACCCGAGTCGAGAGTGCAAAGTGTCGTTCTGCCTGTGTCTGCAAGCCCGGCCGTGGAATCGGTTTTCATCACAGGAAGTATACCGGCGCGTAAATTGCGTACGGTGGTGGAAGGGGAGCAAACCATCCCCGTGACGGGCCAAGGAGTCATCCCGCAATCGAAGTCCAAGGGTGTTGCGCTTTTTCGTAATCTCACACAACAGGCCATAACGGTTCCCTCCGGAACGGTGATCCGTTCCGCTGACGCGGAGCGCATCCGTTTTGTAACGACACGCGACGGTATTGTGAAGGCCGGTGTTGGTGAAACTCTCGAACTGTCGATTGAAGCGATTGAAGGCGGGCTTGCCGGTAATATTGAGGCGGAGATGGTTAATGCGGTGGAAGGCAGGTTGGGACTCCTGCTTTCGGTAACGAATCCTGAGCCGCTGAAGGGCGGCAGGGAACTTGCGTCTGTGCAGGCGAGTGATGCTGATCGCAAGCGCGCAAAAAATTTATTGATGAAGAAGCTGGAAAGTGATGCACGCGCAGGACTTACTGAAAAGATTGTTGCTGGCGATGTGCTCATTGAAGATACATTCGCCGTTTCGCAAATCCTTGCGGAAGACTATGACCCGCCTGCAGGCGCGGTAGGCACCACATTGACCTTGAGCATGCAAGTGGAGTATTCCGTTTTATATGCATCCGCTTCAGACTTGACCGAGCTTGCTGCGCTGGCGCTGAACGCCTCTCTGCCCTCAGGCTTTTCCCCTGCGTCTGAGGTGATCACTGTTGAACCTGTTACCAAGCCGCTGAGCAGTGCCAACGGATCGACGCGTTGGAGCGTGCGCGCGGAACGAAAAATCGTTCAACAGGTCAACGCCGGACAAGTGTCACAGATGATACAAGGATATGGTTTACATACGGCGCAAACGCAACTGGAGAAAAGTTTTCCGCTGGCAGGTTCGCTGAAAATCGATCTTTCTCCTTCATGGTGGCCGTGGGTGCCGATTGTTCCATTCCGTATTTCGGTGGTAACGCAATAAATTTTGTTCCTTTGTTTCACGGAGGCCGAAAGTCTCCAGACTTCGGCGGCTTGAAAGCAACGACTGGAGTCGTTGGACTCCGTACTGATAAAGAGTGATATATGAGAATCTTAGCAGTTGACCATGGTGAAAAGCGCATCGGCCTCGCGCTCAGCGACCCGACCGCGACCATCGCCAGTCCACTCAAAGTGATTAAGCACGTGTCGCGCGTGATGGATGCCGCGCAGGTTGCCAACCTGGCTGCTGAAAATGAAGCGGCCCTGATTGTGATCGGCCAATCATATGATGAAGAAGGCAACCCGAATCTCGCGGGACGACGCGCCGCGAAGTTTGCCGAAGCGCTGAAAGAGCAGACGCAAATTCCCGTGGTCCTGTGGGATGAATCGTTCAGCACACAGGATGCACGCGCAACCAGGATTGAAATAGGCGTCTCTCGCAAGGAGCGCTCCGGTCACATGGATGAACTGGCGGCAGTCATGATCCTGAAGTCTTATCTCGATGCAAATAAACCGATGGTTGAGTAGATCGTAAACTGAATTGATGCGTAAAATCATTGCAATATACATAGTACTGATCATTCTTGCCGGTCTGTACATTTCCTTCATCTACATTCCATCACGTGCCACGCGGATATATGGTCGACCCGCGGCCTGGCTCACACTCCCGCAACGCGTGCAGTATTCCGCGCTTTTGCTGTGGTACGATGGTCTGCTCACCCGCCCGCTGGATCGAAGTGGGACGGAGCAGTCATTCACGATCGAAATGGGCGAGTTGGTTGATTCGGTTGCCAATCATCTCGAAAGTGTTGGGCTGATCCGGGATGCTGAATCCTTTCGTACATATCTGGTTTATTCGGGGCTGGATACATCCATTCAGGCGGGTGACTATCAACTCAGCACAGCTATGTCCCCAATTGACATTGCGCATGAACTGCAGGATGCAACTCCCGAGGAGGTGACTTTTGTCGTTTTGCCTGGCTGGCGGATGGAGGAGATCGCCGCTTCACTCTCGACGTCTGGCTTAGCCATCACTACCGAAGAATTTCTTTCGTCCGCGCAGGCTCCACCTCAAGAGTTTGACTTTTTGAGGGGTGCAGAGACAACTGAAGGCTTCCTGTATCCCGACTCTTATATCCTGCCGCGCGAAACAACCGCGGATGAGCTGGTGAATGAACTTGTGCGCAATTTTGGTTTACGCCTATCCCTTGATATAAGGAATGGTTTTGAGAAACAAGGACTAACGGTTTATCAGGCGGTGACTCTTGCCTCCATGGTGGAACGCGAGGCAGTGCAGGAGGAAGAGCAGCCGCTGATCGCTTCCGTCTATTTGAATCGTTTGAGAATTGGGATGAAACTGGATGCAGACCCAACCGTCCAGTATGCAATTGGATATAACATTCTGCAGCAAACCTGGTGGACGAATCCGTTAAGCCTGCTCGATTTGCAGTTGAATTCCCCTTACAACACATACATTTATGCTGACCTTCCGCCCACGCCCATTTCAAACCCGGATCTGAGCGCGTTGCGCGCAGTCGCTTTCCCTGAAGAGACAACGTATTACTTCTTCCGCGCAAAGTGCGACAAGTCAGGTTTTCATGAGTTCTCAGAGACCTTTGATGAGCATCTCGGGAACGCCTGTCAATGAGGGTACGATGTGCTTTTTCAGAGGCCTGTCAGAAAATACAAGCTTATGATTTGAAGATAAGCAAGCTCTGCTGAGTTGGATGATTGGAAAAATTAAGGATTTCAACAGATGACCTATCCGATACTGGAATTTGATTCAACGCCCGAGGCTTTTATCGAACCATCGAAGATCATCCGCGCCCGTGATTTACCTGAACACTGCGTGATTTGTTTCTTCAGGGAAGTGATTGATAAAGTAATTGTCGAATATGATGCAAAAGTCATGGTAGAAAATCGCTGGGAAGATGGCCCGCATCACATTTACGAGATCTCCTACCAAAATCAGCGCCTGGCTTTCTTGCACCCGGGCGTGGGTGCGCCCATGGCGGCTGGCTTGCTGGAAGAAGCGATTGCATTTGGTTGTCGGAAATTCGTTGCCTGTGGTGGGTGCGGAGTTCTCGAAAAAGACATTGCAGTTGGACATATTATCGTGGTATCAGGCGCGATCCGTGACGAAGGAGTTTCCTACCATTACCTGCCACCGGAGCGGGAAGTGAGCGCAAATGAGAGTGGAGTCAACGCGTTGGTAAATACGTTGAACAAGCAGGGGCTCCCATATCGTGTTGGAAAGACGTGGACGACAGATGCTCCATACCGTGAAACGTTGAACAAGATAGCCAGGAGAAAAGAAGAGGGCTGT
>DASWKT010000135.1:0-5010 GCA_036396515.1 Anaerolineales bacterium
CTCTCTCACAGATATTGTTATTGACTTTGCTTACATCCTGCCAAGCGACGCCAGCGCAAACATCCGTTCCCGTGTGGTCATGACCCCGCTCAGTGCCAAGCTTCTTCTGCGCGCTCTCAATGAAAACCTCGCCCGCTACGAAGCCGCCTTCGGCGAAATTAAACTGCCCAGCAATAACTCGCTTGCAGAGAATCTCTTCCGTCGCTTCCCGCCACCAGAATCCCCAGAGCCGCCAAAAGAATAACTCTCTTTATCACAAACAGTGTGAGAGCAATATTTCATCTTTGGCGATCCTGATTTCTGTTGAACTGCCAGCCCATTGAAAGTATAGGCATCATGCACAAACTTGAAAAAATCGCAGACCAGATTCGCCAGAAATTCGACGTCCGCACTACAATGCGGGATCAAGCGCTGGCACTAGCACGCCAACTCACCCGCGCCTGCTCTCTGTCCATCCGCGCGGTCCACAGAGATGATAAGGAGGCAATGGAAGCACAATTGACCGAGGCGCGCCGTCTGGCAGATAAATTGCGCAGCAATCTTGTGAATTATCCCGAACTTTATTATGCAGGATATACACAGGATGCCCTTAAGGAATTCGTCGAAGCGAATGTCACCTGCGCGCTGATTCAGAACCATGCGCTTCAGACTCCCGAAGAACTGGTCGTGGAAGACGCAACCTATCTCAACGGATTGGCAGAAGTAGTGGGCGAACTGCGCAGGAGGACTCTGGACATTCTCCGTCACGGCTATTCGCAGGAAGCCGAACGCCTGCTCAGTTACATGGATGAGATCTATTCGGTGCTGGTGACCATGGATTATCCGGATGCGATCACAAACGGCTTGCGTCGTCAAACCGATCTTGCGCGCGGCATCATTGAAAAGACACGCGGCGATGTTACATTCAGCCTGCGCGGGGAACACCTTGCGGAGGCGATCAGGAGTCTGAGCATTCAATTAAACGGCGGGCAGGCCGAAATCGAGGAAAGAGACGGATTAACCATCCAGATGAACAATGAGGATGATTAGTCCATGGCGCGTGCCGGACACAAGTATCCACTGATTGTTTATCGGCACATGCTGAACCGCTGGTGGCCTGCAATGTTCGCCATGGGGCTTGGAATGTTCGCGCTGGCTTACAGTGAGTATATTGACCCAATAGCACAATTCCTGTCCTGGCGCTGGCAGCTGGCGGCTGGCGTTGGCGTACTGGCGATCCTGGTCGGTGTTTTCTTTTTGGTCATCAGACAAATCGCATACGTGCAACCACAGCCAGGTCATTTGAAACTTGTCACGCCTTTCATGCGAATCAACATTTCGTACAAGCGTTTCAAGAGAACTACGACAACCGAGATGCGGTATCTGTTCCCCTATAAGAGCCTTTCTGGCTGGATGCAGGATATTTTTGCACCTCTGGCTACCAGGACAGCGATGGTGATTGACCTGAATGGTTATCCGATTTCACCTTTTGTGCTGCGCTTATTCCTTTCGAGATTTTTTTTTAAGGATAAGACGCCCCATCTGGTGATCCTCGTAAACGATTGGATGCGCTTTAGCTCTGAACTGGAAAGTATGCGAACGGCGATCGATCAACAACCTATACCGAAGAAACGGGGCAGGAATTCCATCCTTTCAAAATTGCCGCACAAATGAATATTTACTTTGCCTGCGCGATAACCGGGGGCCGTCAGTTTGAATCCGTGTATCAGTCGATAGTCAGGGCATTGACCGGAGATGGCCACGAAGTGCCGACCGCTCATTTGGCGGAGTCAAGTGTCATGGCGCTGGAAGCGGTGATTGATCCGCAGGAGGTATATTCACGCGACGTGACATGGATCCGTGCAAGCGATGTATTGATCGCGGAAGCGAGTGCGCCCTCTCACGGTGTGGGGTATGAGATCGGTTTTGCGCTGGGGTTGGGGAAGCCGGTGCTGGCTCTGCATCAGGAGGGATGCAAGGTATCAAAGATGATCAGTGGAAACCCTGACCCGAAATTGTTTGTCAGAACCTATCGAAGCCCTGAACATGCGATTGAACAAATTCGCGAGTTCCTCTCAAAGGCCAATAGAGCGTTGTGAAGATTGTCACATGTGATGAGTTACATTCTACGATGGCTGAATTTCAATGCGTGGGATATGATAAGTGTGGAGACGGAACAAAGACACCTCCAAATGCTCCTCACTGTCTCCTCCTTTGGCGAAAGCCTCCGCCGAGCGCGTGAGCGTCTCGGCGGAGGCATTTTTTTAAGTGGGTCTCGAATAAAGATTTATTTCTTTCCGATATGAGCAGGTTCTGAAGGCACAGGCAGGACAATGAAAAACGAACTGCCTTTTCCCATTGCTGATTCCACCCAGATACGCCCTTGATGATGTTCGACGATAGTTTTCACAATCGCAAGTCCCAACCCTGATCCCTCAATCTCAGACGGGATATTGCTGCCGCGATAGAATTTATCGAAGATGTATTGCTGATCAGCAGGAGGAATTCCAAGTCCTTCATCTGTGACTTGCAGAATCACTTGATTACCCTCGGGACGGATGCTGATTTTTACTTCACCATTGAGTTTTGAATATTTGATCGCATTCCCGATTATATTGTCGAGAACCTGTCGCAGACGGATGGGGTTTGCGCGCAAAGCTGGCAAAGGCTGGATAATTTCCGTGTGTACTTTGAGGCGCTTGGACTTGATCTGCCCCTGCAGCATATCAAGTGTGTAATGCAAAATAACTTCCAACTGCACAAATTCACGTTGCGTATCAAAGCCTGCTTCCATATTACCCAGGTCAAGCAAACCATTGACCAGGCCGGTGATATGTTGAATACCATCTCGAAGACGGTTCAAGAAATCGTGTTGATCCTTATTGAGAGGGCCAGCACGCTCCACTAATTCTGAATAGCCCATTACGGATGTGAGGGGCGAGCGCAGATCATGCGACACGGTACTGACAAACTCACTTCTGATCCGATCTGTATCTTTCAGATAGGTTATGTCCTGCATTGTGATCGCATATCCCACTTCATGGATTGCGGTAAGTTGCGCATTCCCCACCCTGCCATCAGGAAAGCTGACTTCACGATATTGCAGGGGATCATTATTATCCGCGCCTGAGATTAGGGCAATCAAGTCAGGCTGCTTCAGAATATCAAGAACCGGCTTGCCGATTGCGGTCTTTGGGTTCAAGCCTAAGGCTTGGCACATAGCCGGATTCAAAAGAAGGATATTTCTTTCCTCATCAAGGATCATCACGCTGTCATGGATATTATTGAATATGAGCTTCAAACGCGAACGTTCGGCTTCAGAAATTTCCGTCCGCTTTTTCAACGATGCAGTCGTACGGTTGACCTCTCTGCGGAGCCAGTCGCCAACGCGATGTGCCTTTCTGAGGCTGTTTTCCACTGCATCCACGATATCTTCAGTTCTGAGTGGAGGGGAAATATACCCGCTTAACCCGAGCGCTAAGATGCCTTTCATCAACTCGAGGTTTACCTTATCGGTATAGATCAGTATAGGCAGGGTAGGGAAACGATCAATTAATTCCTTCGCAACCTTTATCCCCTCGTGTCCATCAAACCTTTCTCCCAGGAGCAAAAGCGCGGGATTGGACTCCTGCAATAAGCGTCCAAGGGCCTGCGTATCCTTAGCAATTGCGGTTTCATATTTAACATGCAAAACGCGCTCCATCAACATCAAAATGGAAGATTCCTCCAGCGCGATCAGAATGAGATCAGGTTTTGCCATGGAACGCGGGAATTTTACTTCTTCTTGAGCTTAATAGAAATCGGTGGTGTGGTCTTTTCAGCGGCGCGCGCCAAACGCTGCAGCGCGGCGCGGGATGTTTGCAAAGCCTGTCGCTGTGACTCGGAAAGCCTGCCCGGTTTTTCGGTCAGGAGCAGATCAATCGGGTAGAGAGCAGAATGCAGTTCCTCGTTAATGGAACTGCGGATCGCTTCAAGCATCGCATTCTGTCGTTTCTCACCCTGTTTGGATGAATCCACAGAGTCCTTCAAGGCACGGAACAACCTGGCATTTACAAGCGAAATGGAAGCGTAATCGGATATCGCTTCAAGCAAAGTCTGCTCAATCTTTTCAAACGGGCGCGCCTCTTTGCGTACAACGATCAGCATGCCAATCACCTCTTTTTGAACCTTGATTGGCACCGCACAGACAGACTTTCCCAAATTGGCGACCCTGAATTTGAGCAACGGTTCACCTGAGATGGATAGCGTTTCCCCGGAAAGAGCCACCAACCCGCTGACACCATCATCGAGAGGCATGTTCATTTTCCTGGCCCATGTCTCGGGAAGGCCGCGCTGTGCAATAAGCAGAAAAGTCTTGCTTGCCTCATCGCGGACAAGAAGCCAGACAATATTGGCGTTGGCCACTTGTGCGGCGCCATCCACAATTTTTTGGAACAAAAAGCGCTGGTCTGTGATCGAGATGACCGCCTTGCCAATGTTTATGATGGCGGTCAGTTCGCGCACCTTGCGCTGGAGTTCATCATTTGTTTCACTCAGTTGCAGGCTAAGCCGTTGACGGTCGCGTGTATCGTGCACCCCCTGGAGGACACGCTCCACTACTGATACCACTTCGGCATCGCGCGCCGGCCACAGGAGGTAATCTGCTGCGCCGAGACGGAAAGCTTGAATAATATCCTGCTCCTGCCCTTTGCTGGCGATAACCAGCAATGGCGTGTTCACACCCTGCGAACTAAGGGCAACAAGCAAATCTTTCGCACTCAAGCCAGGGAGGTTCAGATCGGCGATAATCAGGTCTGGGGGGGCCTCAAGCGCTTGTTTGATGGCAGTAGAAGAATCGGCGACAACATCCACCTGGAACCCCACAGATTTGAGGGCCTGGCGGGCAATTAAGTCGCTAATATCCGGATCGTTCTCTACGAGAAGGATGCGGTCTGCATAAGAAGCCATAACTCACTCTCATCATAAAGGTATTTCTATCCTGCCCGTGTGCATTGTATCACCCTTTATCCCGGAATGTGACAGTCTTGGGCG
>DASWKT010000136.1:0-2064 GCA_036396515.1 Anaerolineales bacterium
GAGCAGATGTTGACGCAATTGTTCCGCTATCGCTTCAGCGGAAAAGGCGGGTTGGATGGACACTCTTTTGGTAACTTGTTCATCACGGCGCTGGCCGAGATAACAGGAAGTTTTGAAGGCGCCATTGCCGAATCTGGCAAGGTGTTATCCGTCAGCGGGCGCGTGCTCCCCTCCACGCTCCACGATGTAAAGCTGGTTGCAGACATGCAACTGCCTTCCATAGGAAATCAGGTTCGGGTGCAGGGAGAAAGCACCATCCCAAAAATGGCTGGGCGGGTCCGCCGCCTGTGGCTTGAACCCAACGATGCGCCGGCGTTCCCACCCGTTTTGAAGGCAATACTAAATGCTGATATGATTGTGATTGGCCCAGGAAGCTTATATACCAGCCTTTTACCGAACCTGCTTGTGCATGACCTGCTCGGCGCACTTCATGCCAGCCGCGCCCTCAAAGTCTATGTATGTAATATTGCAACACAGACAGGCGAAACGGATACATACTCAGTTTACGATCACACGCGCTCACTGGAGGAACATATCGGGGATAGTTTATTCGATGTCATTTTATGCAATGACAACTATGAGGGTCAACTTGCCGAAGATTCCCAATGGGTGCTCACCGACGAAAAGACGCTGGCTGACCCACGGGTCCATTGCGCAGACCTGGCGGATGAAAATCATGCCTGGCGGCATGATTCATCTAAACTGGCAAAGAAGCTAATCGAAATCCTGGATGAATATACTGGGCCACTCGAGTAAGTCTACTAACGTTACATTCGTCATTATTTATTAGCATAAGGCTCTGTGATAAAATCATTTTGTATTCTTCATCACAAACTAATTTCGGAGGTTTGAAATGACTGTAAAAGTAGGTATTAATGGATTTGGGCGGATTGGTCGTTTGGTTTTTCGCGCCATCAAAGAACGGCATCCCGATGAAATCGAAGTCGTCGCAGTGAACGACTTATTCGACTCCGCTACAAACGCTCACCTGTTGAAATATGATTCGACCTATGGCCAATATTCCGGCACTGTGGAGGCGCAGGATGGTAATCTTCTCATTGACGGCAAGACGGTCAAAGTCACTGCGGAGAAGGACCCGGCCGCAATCAAATGGAAGGACATGGGCATCGATATCGTCATCGAGTCGACTGGTCTCTTCACGGATGCCAACAAAGCCAAAGCGCATATTGAGTCTGGTGGCGCGAAGAAAGTCATTATTTCAGCACCCGCAAAGAATGAAGATATCACGCTTGTATTAGGTGTCAACCAGGATAAATATGATCCCGCCAAGCACAACATCATCTCGAATGCCTCCTGCACAACCAACGGTCTCGCGCCGGTTGCCAAAGTGTTGAACGATGCATTCGGCATTGATAAAGGTTTCCTCACAACAATCCACGCCTACACCAACTCGCAAAAATTGCAGGATGTCGGCGCGAAGGACTTGCGGGATGCACGTGCCGCCGCACAGAACATCGTTCCCTCTGAAACAGGCGCAGCAAGGGCTGTGGGCCTTGTCATTCCAGAACTCAAGGGCAAATTTGGCGGGATGGCCTTCCGCGTACCGACCCCAACAGTGTCTGTGGTGGATTTCACTGCCACTCTTAACAAGGAAGCCTCCAAGGAAGAAATCCGCGATGCCATGCTGGAATATGCCCAAGGCCCGATGAAGGGCATCCTGGATGTGACGGATGAACCGTTGGTTTCCACTGATTTGCGCGGCACAAATTTCTCCAGCGTGTTCAGTTCCATGGATACGCTCGTCATTGGCAACCTCGTGAAGGTTGTGGCCTGGTATGACAACGAATGGGGTTATGCCTGCCGCACGGCTGATCTCACTGCGATGATCGCGAAGAGTCTGTAGCCCTCTCCCCAGCCCTCCCCCAATTTGGGGGAGGGTGCGGGTGGGGGTCCGGAGTTCCCATGAATAAGAAAACCGTCAAAGATATCGACCTGAAAGGCAAACGCGTCCTCATGCGCGTGGACTTCAACGTGCCGATGCAGGATGGCAAGGTAACTGATGACAAGCGCATCCGCGCCTCTTTGCCGACGATCAAATATGTG
>DASWKT010000137.1:0-4643 GCA_036396515.1 Anaerolineales bacterium
CCCGTATTCCAATGAATCCGCCAATGCGCGCCACGAGGCTTCGATAATGTTGGTACTAGCGCCGACAGTACTCCAGCGGCTGGTGTTGTTACGCGTGTCAATGAGTACGCGCGTGATGGCTTCTGTGCCGTGATCCGAGTCCAGAATGCGGACTTTGTAATCGGACAGATGAAAATTCGCGAGCTGCGGATAATATCCAAGCAGGGCTTTCCGCAAGGCGTTATCCAGGGCGTTGACGGGGCCATTGCCTTCGGCGGCGGTGTGCAGTAATTCACCCTGCACCCTCACCTTCACCATTGCCTCCGCGAAAATGCCGCGCCCCTGGCGGTGCTCCACATTGACGAAAAAGTCCACAAGTTCGAAGGGAGGCTTGTAGCCATATTCCTGCCGCTTCAACATCATGGCAACCGAGGCCTCTGCCGCCTCGAAGGAAAAGCCCCGCGATTCCAGCTCTTTTACGTCATTGAGCACAGAAACGACTTCATTGCCTTCCACTTCCAGGCCATGTTCTTCGGCTTTGCTTAATAGGTTGCCGCGGCCCGAAAGATCAGAAACAACGACGCGCATTCTATTGCCGACGAGTTCGGGCTGGACATGCTGATAAGATTGTGCGGAGCGTCTCATTGCTGCGACGTGCACTCCGCCCTTATGCGCAAAGGCAGATTTGCCAACGAAAGGCAAATGTTCATCAGGTGTGATGTTTGCCACTTCCGCGACGAAATGCGAGAGATCATATAACTTGGCAATGTTCCCCTCCGGCAGGCATTGATAACCCATCTTGAGTTCAAGGTCTGCCATGATGGAGATCAAATTTGCATTGCCGCAGCGTTCGCCAACGCCATTGATCGTGCCCTGCACCTGGATTGCGCCTTCACGAATGGCTGTCAATGAGTTGACGACCGCGCACTCCGAGTCGTTATGAGTGTGGATTCCAAATGGATGAGCAAGAGCAGGCTTGAGGTCCCAAATGATGCGCTCCACTTCCCACGGCATTGTCCCGCCGTTGGTATCGCATAAAACGATCGTTTCCGCTCCGCCACGGATTGCCGCTCGCAATGTTTCGAGTGCGTAATCAGAATCTGCTTTGTAGCCGTCGAAGAAATGCTCGGCATCGTAGATCACTCGCTTGCCATTGGCCTTGAGATAGGCTACTGATTGCTCGATGATGCGCAGGTTATCTTCGAGGGTTGTGAGCAAAACTTCCCTGACGTGAAGCGTCCATGTTTTGCCGAAGATCGTACAGACCGGAGTCTGCGAATCGAGCAGGGCTTTGATGTTGGCATCATCCTCGGGTCCGCCTTTGACGCGGCACGTCGAACCGAACGCGGCAATGAGCGCGTTCCTCCATTGCATATCGCGGGCACGCTCGAAGAACTCGACATCCTTCGGGTTCGAGCCGGGCCAGCCGCCTTCGATGAACGCGACGCCCAGTTCATCGAGTTTTTGGGCGATACGGAGCTTGTCATTGCCCGAAAGCGTAAAGCCTTCGGATTGGGTCCCATCGCGCAGGGTGGTATCGTAGATTTGGATTTGCATAATTATCCAGACTCAGCCACTGAGACCACAGAGTTCTCTGAGTTTTTCTCAAAGGCTCTGTGCGCTCTGCGGCAAATTAATGACTCGCCTCATATGCCGCGATCTCTTTTTCAAAACCCAGGATGTACCCGAGTTCATCCACACCGTTGAGCAGACAAGCCTTGTTGAACGGATCAATGGGGAAGGTGACAGAGCCATGTGGGAAGCTAAGCGTTTGAGATTCGAGATCGATCGTCAGTTCAGTGTTTGGAACTTCTTCGATAAGATCGAATAACATCTGATGAGTCTTGTAGTCAACAATGACCGGGATCAACCCGTTCTTGAGCGAGTTGCTACGGAAGATATCTGCAAAGGATGTGCAAATGACCGCTCGGAATCCGTACGCGGTGAGTGCCCAGGGAGCGTGTTCACGGCTCGAGCCGCATCCAAAGTTATCGCCGGCCAACAGGATTTTGGCACCCTTGTATTCAGGCTTGTTGATGACAAAATCCATTCTAGGAGAGCCATCGTCATTGAACCGCCAGTGAAAGAAAAGGACATCGGCAAGACCGTTCTTGTCCGTCACTTTCAAAAACTGCGCGGGGATGATCTGGTCTGTATCAACATCGTTGACAGGAAGAGGCATCACGCGGGAGGTAAGTGTTGTGAATTGAGCCATAGTTGTTCCTAGCTTGTCATTGCGAGGAGCGAGCGGTAGTAAGCGACGAAGCAATCTCCCTATTGCATTGGAGATTGCTTCGGGCTGGTGCCCTCGCAATGACATATTCATTCTTTTGGTCTCCGCCCTCCAAAGACTGCGAGTTCATACACGCGGAAGTAACAATCCACTTCCTCATAGCCGATCTCGCGCAGCCAATCGCATTGAAGCTCGGTTGGTGCCAAGATGTTGGCGGCCTTGTCGGGGCGGTTTTTATATTCTTCAGCAAGCTGGTCAAATGTGCGAGTACCGCCATTGCGCTGCTCGATGGCAAAACGGGCTGAGACATAATGATGCTCAAACAAGTCAATGTTAAGTTGCGCCTCGGATGACACATGCTCGATATTGATGAACCAGCCGCCAGGCTTCAGCAAGGAAAAAATTTCTTCGTAGATTTGACGCTTACGAATATCAGGCTGGTGATGGATGGAATAACCTGACACAATCCCATCAAACGAACCTTTAGTTCCAATCACGTTAATCCAAGCAGGATCGCCGTAATCAAGATTCATAAAAGTAAGCTGACCGCTGTACTCCTGGAGTTGCTCACGCGCCTGCTCGAGCATAGGCTCAGAGAAATCAACAAGAATCCCGCGGCTGGACGGATATTCACCGAGAATCGCCGCGCCCAGGATTCCATCTCCGCATCCCAGGTCCATAAAATTCTCAACTGGCTGTGTTCGCGATTTGAGAATGGACATCATGACGCCGATCTGCTCCTGCGCCAAGGGGAGGGCGGCGCGAAAGGAGAGAAAGCGATTTACGATGGCAGGCAATTTCCAAACTTCATCAGCAACCATAATTAACTCAGCAATGTGCAAAAGGTAGTTATTGTTTTATTTGTCAATGTCATATCACCTCTTTATAAATTTGGTTTATACTCTGCCTTCAATTTATTTTTTTGCATTTCCAAGGAGTGGAAATGACGATTGTTTATCAAGATGGCTTCCCAGGAAAAATCTGCGCGAACCCTGATTGTGGCTGGAAGCCTATAAGTGAATTTCATCCACGACGATTGCTCGGTATACCAGCCGGCGATGGTTACAAGTCTCGGTGTAAAGATTGTTTCAATGCTCAAGCACGTGCTGAACGTGCCGCGAACCTTGAACAATACAGTGCTAGAGAGCAAAAGTATGTTGAAGCCAACAAAGACCATTATCGTGAACTCAAGCGCGCTCATCAAAAAGCAAATCCTGAAAAGTATGAAGAGGCTCTCCGCAAATATCGCGAAACTCATCGCGAAGAAATCAACGCTAAGGCAAGAGAACGCCGCCAACAAAATTTGGAACATTATCGCGAAATTGGTCGAAAGTCTCGTGAAAACCATGCCGAGGAACGCAACGCCTATCAACGAGAATACGGTAAAGCAAATCGCGACAAATTGACTTTGTACACAAATAATCGCCGTGCCAGAAAACTTGAAGCAGAAGGCTCACACACAGACGAAGAATGGCAGGAACTGAAAGCCTTTTACAATTACAAATGCCTTGGCTGCGGCAAACAAGAACCAGACATCAAACTGACTCGTGACCATGTCATTCCGCTTACACAGGGCGGTACCGATGCAATCAACAACATTCAGCCGTTGTGTGCTCTATGCAACAGCAAAAAGAATCATAAGCACATTGACTATCGGTAACATCATGCAAGCATTGTACGAGGGTCAGTGACGACTCCTGTAATCGCAGAAGCTGCGGCAGTGATGGGGCTTGCTAAAAATGTACGTCCACCTTTACCTTGACGACCTTCAAAGTTACGATTGCTGGTGGACACAGCGTATTGACCTGGCATTAATGTATCGCCATTCATCGAAATGCATAACGAGCAGCCTGCCTCACGCCATTCTGCTCCTGCTTCTTTGAAAACTTTATCAAGGCCTTCATGTTCCGCCTGTTTCTTCACATCCTGTGAACCCGGCACAACCATGACGCGTGTATCCTGTGCGATCCTGCGGCCCTTAAGCATGGATGCAGCCAGGCGCAAATCGGAGATGCGCGAGTTTGTACACGAGCCAATAAAGACCACATCCACTTTTTGGCCGAGCAGGGATTGTCCCGGTTGTAATCCCATGTACCTCATTGCTTTTTCGAAGGCGGCTTTTTGGGAAGCATCACTAAATGAATCGGCAGCGGGGATCCGATCCGTGATTTTCATGCCCATGCCAGGGTTTGTTCCATACGTGATCATCGGCTCGAGATCTGCAGCGTTGAGCATAATGGATTTAGCGTAGGTGGCACCTTCATCACTGGGTAGGGCCCTCCAACGCGCGACCTCCTCATCCCAGTCCGCCTCTTTGGGAGCAAACTCACGACCTGCAAGATATTCAAACGTTGTGTCGTCGGGAGCGATCATGCCTGCACGCGCACCCCCTTCAATGGACATGTTGCAAACGGTCATGCGCTGTTCCATG
>DASWKT010000138.1:0-17225 GCA_036396515.1 Anaerolineales bacterium
AATGGAACACAAAAACGCCTCAGGAACAACGCCTTTTCCACATCATCCGTATAGCCCGTCAGATAGGGCATCACACCGCTCGGTGCAATCGTGAACACCTGCTTCTTTCCTTCACGGTCGCGCACTTTCAGGCAAATCCGCCGCAATCGAAGGCTTTCCATCTTTTCCGAACCGCGTTCATCATGCAAAGTGTAGCCTTCACTTATGACCATCGGAAACAATTCCGGATATTGGACAATCATCCCGTCCACCCATTTCCGGTAGGCGCCATGGTCACCAATAATCTCTTCATACTTTTCCAGCGCAATCGGTAAGGTGATCCGCTTGCAAGGGCTTGTCACATCGACTTTGGTTTTGGTACACTGTCGTTGAGGCATGTTGGCTAGGCTCGTGGTGGAGTTTTAGCCTATCATGCCTCACTTTTGCCACAACCACAAAATCTGCCAGAATCAGGAAAATTTGCATATTGCGGATGAGATACACGCGATAACGTAAATTCGCGATCTGATCGAGTAAATTGTCATTGGCATCATTTCTATACCGGTCATGCAGGTTGCGAATAATTGTTGCGAGTGTCAGGAAGCGGTTTGTATACGCCAGCATCAAGAGCGAGATAGCGGGGAATAATAGAGCAGGAGTTGTGAGAGATATGTCCATGCGGGAATTATATCCCTGCCGGCAAGGGCGACAGCTTGAGCAAGAGTCTTTTCTATGAATACATACTCGTTTATACTCAGAAAATTCCATGTGTCTGAGATGTTTTTCGCATTGCTACAAAAGGATTGAGGTCCTGAAATGACCAGAGCCATTCGAAATGCCCTGATATGCTGGGGAATAGTAACAGGCCTGATCATCCTGGAATTCGTATGGGTCTACAGCAGGCACGGGCTGGCTGGTTTTCAAATTTTCATGCAAGAAGCGGTTTACACACATATTCCGATTACTTTAGCTTCTGTCGCAATGGCCTGGCTGCTCACAGGGTTTCTGCTCTGGTTAATCCTCACCGAGAAAATCACAAAAGCGAATGTTCTTACCTGGACGGGTTTTTTCATCGTTGCGTTTCTTTACTTAAACATATTGCGTGAAAGAGTAAGATACGGGGATATTGATTACTATACACAGGCCGCATTCGCTTTGATCAACGATAAACCCCTGCCCGATTCCTATCTCTACCCGCCTTTATGGGCCACCCTGCTTTCCTTTCTCACAGCGCTGGGTGAGGAGGGCATTCTGCTGATTGCCTGGATCGCCAATGTCCTGTCACTCCTTCTATTTTATTTATTACTTCAGCGCGTCCTTGAGCACTATCAATTTAGACCCAATGCCGCCGCGCTGACTGCAACCTTATTTACTCTGGTCAACATGCCGCTCATACGGACCCTGATGTACGTGCAGGTAAATTTCCACGTGATGAATCTGATCTTCCTGAGCATCCTGTTTTATAAAGATCGCCTTTTTCTTTCCGCACTGGCATTGACGCTGGCTGTACATTTCAAAGCTTCTCCGGCAGTTCTGGTTCTGGCCTTTCTGCTCGCATTCAACTGGAAATGGATAGCATGGTTCGCCGTAAATATGGTCTTGATCACGGCCTTTACCATTGCGCTCTACGGGATCAGCCCCTATTTCAACTTCATCAACAACTTTATCCTTCTGAATGCGCCACACGCGCTTAGCATGCATGACAGTTCATTTGACTCGGCCATCGGCATGACCCTCTCTTATTTCCGGGCAGACTTTTCTCTTATCCGCATCCTGGTTTATCTGGCAAAGGGGGTAACTATACTCATCGCGCTTTATTTGTGCGTCCGCCCGCCAGTGTTTTTCTCCAAGGGAGAAAGCGGAGCACGTCTCTATAATTCCATCATTCCATTATTTGTCGCCATGACCATTGCCTCGCCCCTTGTTTGGGAACATCATGCGCTGTTCCTTACTTTGCCATTTCTGCTACTCCTTAAAAAAATAGAATTCTCCACCGAATGGATATTGTACGGAGCGGTCTATTTGCTCGTATTCCTTACCCCAACCTTTGACTACTTTCCGTGGTCCTATGCACGTCTGCCTGGAATTTTGACCCTGCTCGCCCTATTGTGGATGACGCGCAATCGAAGTGACAACACCTTTTTCCGTGCCTTCAATGCCTGGACGGAGTCACTCTTCAGCTCTAAAATCGGGGCCCAAAACAGGTCCTAATCCAATAGTGATCAATGCGAACATGATAGTGCAAAACGATTGATAGGCATTTAGACAAATCCAAAAGCTACATGGTTCGCGTTCACCAGCACCATTGGCACGTGGATGGGCGGCATCTGCGGCAGATATGGATTGGTGATTTCGGCTTCATAGAGGGACATCCAGTCGACGCGCGCGGATTCGAGACTGACGCCAGCCTCCGTCTGAGCCGAGATGCGGATCTTTCCCCTTATCACGAACGTTCCCAGCAGCACTTCCACATATTCCATCACGCGGTTTGCCTCGTCCGGGTCGTAGTCCAGCGGCTCCTCCGTCGGAGGCAGGGTGTGAAAACCAATGACCCGCAAAGTGGGAAAATAAAGTTCTGAATAGGATAATGCCTTCGCAGCACTTCCGCCGAACACAAGCACCTGGGCCTTCAGGACATGGATATACTTCGGAGCGCCATCTGTCCGTAACCAGATGTTGAGGCGCAAAACGTTTTGCTTCGTCACGGCTTCGCCGCGTACAAGAGTATCGTGTGTGTAGAGCATCACTGGCGTCGTCTTTTCATCAGGTCTTAGAATATACATGGCTCCTCCGATCAGGTTGATTATACACTTGCCGCGTACTCAATTTCCCGTTTATACTCCTCCTGCTTTTCAAAATTGAAACCAAACCTAGATGAACGATCGACACACGCCTATAGCGCCTCTTCTTTGGACCGATATCCTGCTCGCCGTTTTAATAGGTCTCAGTGCCCTGGCTTTATATATCCGTACCCTGGCGCCTTCGCTGCTATGGGGAGATTCAGCTGAATTTCAGACCCTGTCCTACACCCTGGGCATGACACATCCCAGCGGCTACATGACACAGATCATGCTCGGCAAATTGTTTACCTATATTCCTGTGGGCAATATTGCTTATCGGGTGAATCTTATGTCCGCCGTCTTTGGCGCGCTCGCGGTGGCGCAGGTTTATCTTATCGTGCGTATGCTAGGCGGATTGTCCATCGCCGGGATCAGCGCGTCCATGATGCTGGCAATGTCAGAGCTCTTCTGGCGGCGCGCGCTTGTTGCTGAATCGTACGCGATCGCAGCTAGCATGGTCGCAACCATATGGCTTCTCTTCCTGTTCTGGCGTCGTACACAAAATTGGAGATATCTTTTTCTAGCTGGTTTTGCAGGTGGATTAAGTATGGGCATCCACAGCACGGTACTTATGACAGCCGTTTCTGCAGTGATCATCATGGCAATCACTACCCGCAAACGTGCAGACTGGATCGGCGCGGCCGCAGGAGCCTTGCTCGGAATCGCGCTTACCTTTTCGTTCTTTCTTTATCTTGACCATCGCGACCCACCTTCAAGCATCTACAATGCAGTCTATCGACCATCGTTGAGCGCAATCGGGTTAACCACCAATGATTTCGACACGCCGCTTGAACGCTTTTCCGCGATCTTCCCGGCAGAGCATTTCTGGGCCTATTACTTTACCGCAAGCCCGGAAGAAGTAGGCAGGCGACTGGCTGAATACGTTTCCTTCTATCCTGTCTGGGCGGTTATCCTCATCCTGATTGGAATATTTGCGCTGTTCAAACGGGACTGGCGCGATGGTGTATATCCATTGATCGCGTTTCTCATCGTGTGGGGCTTTGCGGTAACGGTCGCGTTTTCGGTTTACCAGGAATTCTATGCCCCGGCCGCGATATTTGTGTACGTCTGGTTTGGCCTGGGAGCTAGTATAATATTGGAATTATTGGAACAAATATTCCAAAAGAAACAAGCTGGCATTCGTGTGCTGCAAATTGTCATCACTATCTTGTTAATGATTCTTCCATTATGGCAATTTCGTAGAGATCTCAATCTGGCGATCAAAAACGGCTATACTACATTCATCAGGCGCGACCACATCTACCCGATTTTCGCTCCCGACAAAGCCATTCGCGATGCCAAGAGAATCACTAATCGAATCGAAGATGACGCCATCGTATTTGCGGATTGGGATAGGTTATATAGTTACATTTATACGGCGCACATTGAAGAAGGCAGAACAGGCATCGCCTTCCATGAAGCGACGATCACCGACCACCCTTCTCTTGCGCAAACAACACTTGCCTACATTGACGCCAACATCGATATCCGTCCAATCTACTTTACAGTCTTCCTGCCTGAATTAACTGAACTCTATCAGGTGCAACAAATTAACACTACACTTTATCGTATCCATAGGAAATAATGCATACTAAACGCTGGGTGATCGCACCCCCTATTACTTCACAAGCCGACGAAGCGCTCTCCAAGTTCCCGCCCATTCTCAAGCAGATCGTATTCAACCGCGGCCTGGGTACCGATGCGGAAGCACGCGCCTTCCTCAAAGCTGAGCCAACTTCCAATACCGATCCCTTCCAACTGATTGGCATGGGTGCAACGGTGGATCGGATCCGCTACGCGCTCGATCATCACGAGCCGATTGCGATCTATGGTGATTACGATGTGGATGGAGTCACCGCCACCGCACTGCTCGTCCATGTGCTTCAATCCTTGGGCGGGGATGTGCGCGGCTATATTCCGAATCGGTTTGACGAAGGATATGGCCTCAATACAGAAGCGCTGGACACCCTCAAAGCGGACGGCATAAAACTTGTCATCACCGTGGATTGCGGCATCCGTTCCCCGGCTGAAGCGCTTCACGCGCAGACCATCGGCCTGGACCTCGTTATTAGCGACCATCACCACCCTGACGGCGAAAACCTGCCCACCGCCTTTGCAGTCATCAACCCCAAGCAACATGGTGATCCATATCCCGATAAAGATCTGGCAGGAGTTGGCATTGCCTACAAGATCGCGGAGGGGCTGGCAAGTACTCAACAATCAAAGAATGGATTTCAACTTAACGATCTTCTGGATCTGGTTGCATTGGGGACAGTTGCTGACCTTGCTCCTCTGGTTGGCGAAAACAGGGTACTTGTTCGCAGGGGTCTCAGGCAAATCCGCGCGACAAAGCGGCAGGGGCTATTCTCCCTGGCAGGCGTCGCGGAAATGAAAATAGATAAGGTCACCGCCGGCAACATTGGCTTTATTCTCGGTCCGCGCCTGAATGCTTCGGGCAGGCTTGAGTCTGCACTCGCCTCCTTTGAATTGCTCACAACCACTGACTTTATGCGCGCGGGCCAGCTCGCACAACAACTCGATACGCAAAATCGCCAGAGGCAGGGCATTACCCGTTCCATACAGGAACAAGCCGAATCGATCGCCATGAGCGAAGATCCTGAAGCGTTTCTACTCTTCGCCGCGCACGAAGAATTCAATCCCGGGGTGGTAGGGCTGGCGGCATCACGATTAACGGAAGTGTACTATCGACCGGCGATTGTCGCGGCAAAAAATGCAGAGGAGACGCGCGGCTCATGTCGTTCCATCCCTGAGTTCCACATTACCGACGCACTCGATCAATGCAAGGATCTGCTTGTCCGTCACGGAGGTCATGCAGCGGCAGCAGGGTTCACGGTTAAGAATGAGAACCTGCCAGAACTGGTAACACGCTTGAAAGCGATTGCAAAAGATCAACTCTCGGAGAAAGACCTGCGACATACCCTCTCCGCAGATATGGAAGTGTCGCTTTCTGACTTAAGTTTCGAGGTGTTGAAACATCTTCAGTATCTGGAGCCAACCGGTTATGGCAATCCTGATGCGGTCTTCGTGTCACGGAATGTAACAGTCAAATCTTCGCGTACGGTCGGTGCAGAGGGCAGGCACTTGAAGTTGGCGCTCGAGGATGATCGCGGCTCGGTGCTGGATTGCATCGGCTTCCGCATGGGACCTCTGAAAGCCACATTGCCCGCGCGTGTGGATGTCCTGTATCACTTCGAAGCCAATGAATACAATGGGCGGACTTCTTTGCAGTTGAACTTGAAAGATGTGAAAGCGGCAGGATTACCGGATTGAGCTGTCACTAGCTATCGGGAGTATGGAATAAACATCAGGGCTGTCCTTTTGGACAGCCCTGATGTCATCTGGCATTCAACTCTTCTTCCCGTTCGGGGATTGTAAATCTGTTGATGGTTGTGTAATCGACAAGCCAGTTCAAATTTCTGTTCATCCAGACAGTAAATGTCCATGCCCAGGGAAGGATCCACATGGCGCGGGGACTGTGCACCAATTGCACAACCGCGCGTCCGACATCATCTGCGGTTAGCAGAAGCGATTTAGGAGTGGTCGCCTTGGTCTTGCGCTGGATGCCCGCGTGCTGGCCGAATTCCGTCGTCACGCCACCGGGATAAATCATCGAAACATCGATCCCCCAGGGTTTGACCTCACGCCGCAAAGCCTCAGAGAATCCATGCACCGCATGTTTGCAGGCGGCATAGATTGTGTAGGTGGGCGTAGCGACCAGACCAGCCATCGAACACATATTGATAATATGACCGGAACGTTGCTTCATCATCACAGGCAAAGCCTGCCGCGTCGTTTGGATCACACCCAGTACATTCACATCAAACTGGGACTGAATATCCTTGATCGGATCGAGTTTTTCCAGCCAGTCCAATCGCCCAAAGCCGGCATTGTTGACCAGCACATCAATACGCCCATATTTATCGAGGGTCTGCTTAATTAAGGATTGAATATCTTCGAGTTTGGAGAGATCAGCTTGCACGACCAGTGTCTCTGCCCCCGTGCCCATTGATGTGATTTCCTTTGCGAGTGCTTCGAGTCTGTCCACACGACGGGCGGCAAGTACAACTTTCCCGCCCTCGCGCCCAAACTGGCGGGCAGTTGCTTCACCGATCCCAGACGAGGCGCCAGTGACAATAACGACCTTACCTTTAATGTCCATGTGATCCTCCTGTCAACGATAATAATGGAACGATAAGTCAATCTTACCGCGAAGTTTACAGGTTTCGGAATCCGAAGTCTTTGCGCAGCACCCCGTGGGGCCTGACTTCCGCAGCAAAATGGGGTACTACGGTCCCCAACGTGGTTGATAATCACAATAATCATTATCCGTCAATCGGCGCAGGTCCGTCCCATCCACGCGGATGATGTAAATTTCGCAGCCATGGTCATCGCCATATTTATCAAAATAGGCGGTGAAGACTACCCACTTGCCATCAGGAGAAAACGATGGCCCCTGACTATTCCCACCCGCTGGCGTGAGTTGACGAACATTTGAGCCATCTGCATTCATGATGTAGATTTCACGATTCCAGGATAGACCTGAATAGGTGACAATGGATTGCCCATCAGGTGACCAGTCACTGCGGCCGCGGATGGCAGGCAGGTTTGTGACTCTGTGCAGGCCCCGTCCATTTATGTTGGCGGTAAATAACTGTGTAAGGCCGTCCTGATTTGTTGCAAATAAAATCTGCTTTCCATCAGGTGACCAGGTCGAGTCCCATCCAAGCACTTGCGGGATATTCTCTGGGTTGTCACCGTTGCGAGCCATTAACCAGATTTGGTACTGATTTGAATTTGGTGCCCAGCGTGTAAATGTTATCGTCTCGCCATCAGGAGATACCTCTGCTGCAGTCAGCACGCCTAGCCTGTTTGTTAATCGCGTAGCACTACCATCTATCAGAGTCATCTCGTATATCTCATGGACATTCGCTTCACGAAAGGCCGAGTAAACGGCACTCTGTCCATCAGGTGATAAAGAGGCGTACCAGTGTTGGCGGCTGTCGTCTGTAGTTAGGCGTCTCCAGCCCGAACCGTCTGCGTTCATGATGCAAACTTGATTGATCGCCTGCACTTTGAAGATCTGGCAGGTGAAGACGATATGTCCTGTTAGCTGGTCTGCTGCAGATGGAGCTGGGATGGTCGTTTGCGCAGAGGATGTGGATAGGGCCGTGGGAAAATTGAAATCGGGGGTAGCGATCGATTGAGTGGCTGCGGGAGATGAAAATGAGGAAGGAGTTGAGGCTTGCAGAGTGGCAAACAAATCCGGGGTCGGAGAGGAGGCGGAGCTAAGGAAACTGCATCCAAGAACGAAGATCAGCGCGACTATCGTCCAGAGTAGTCTGGCTTTATGCATGTTCCAGCTCGATTGATTCAAGATAGAACTCCTCGCCTGATAGTATCTTCGCGCCCATACTCCCGCAAGTGGAACAAAAGATCCTGCCGTTTTGGGGGTGATATTTTTGGAAGCAGGACATGCACTGCACTTCAGCAGGGATCACGCGGAAGTGAAGTTGCGCGCCTTCAGCAAGGGTGCCTTTGCTGAGATCTCTCCACTGGCGCTGAATGGCGTTTTGATCAAATTCAGCAATTTCACCAATGGCAAGATGAAGCTTTATTATTTGTTCTGCATCCTCTTCGCGTGCTTTGAGGATTGCCTTATTGAGAATGGCCCTTAATGCATGAAGTTCGCGCACTGTTATCATCGAGATAAAATGTCGTGGCCTCAAGCGAGTTTATGACCACATATCATCCCCAGAATGGGGGCCGTCCAGCTAAATTCAAGGAAAATCGTTGGGTATAAAAACAGTCCTCAGGCCGATTTATAAGCCGCATTCTGTCCATGGCGCCAAAGCGCCACTGGGCGATCATCTCTCTGGGCGGTGCGTCGCCGCGCCGCTCGATGCGACCTACCCGAGACTGGCTCTCTCATCACATGAGAGAGCTCGTATGAAGACGAGCAGTCTCCCGCCATCCGCAGATGGCTTCGTCTCTACTTGGTCTTGCTCCCGGCGGGGGTTACCTGGCCATCCACATTACTGCAGATGCCGGTGGTCTTTTACACCACCTTTTCACCATCACCCCCTCACCCTTTACAGGTGAGGACGGCTGTCTGTTTCTGTGGCCCTCGTCCGGCAGGTTAGCTCCTCACGGAGGGTTCCCCGCCCCGGGTGCTATCCGACGCCGTGCTCTATGGAGTGCGGACTTTCCTCGGCCCCGACAACGCAGGACCGCGATCGCCCAACCGACCTGAGGCGGCATTATGATACACGCAAGGGAACAGGGCGTCAACACTATTTGGGAATATTAAAACAATTTTCTTAAACTCCAACTACTACTCTGAATACTACTTTGCAGACATGTAACCGCGATTGTATGGTTTTCTTAAGGTGCTCAAGCCACCATCTAGAACATGGTTGTATAAAAATGCTCTCGAGTAGCTATTCCAAAATAGCAAAATACATTGGAGTTTTTTGCAAAAGACATTAAAATATAAGAAGAGAGTTCTAAACCAGATAGGATGGAGCTTCAGTGAGTAACTGGCCCGGGAAGTATGTAATCGGTTTGACTGGCAATATCGCAACTGGTAAAAGCGTTGTACGGCGCATGCTGGAACACCTTGGCGCTTATACCATTGATGCCGACGCGCTTTCTCACCGTGTGATTTCGAAGGGCGCGCCGGGTTATCAGCCCGTTCTCAACACGTTTGGCACGTGGGTACTCAACAAAGATGGTCAGATCGACCGGGAAAAACTTGGCCGGCTCGTCTTTGCCGACACTCAGGCTCTCAAGCAACTTGAAGACATCATTCATCCGTATGTTCGGCAGGCCATAGACATTTTGGTCAAGCGTGCCAGCCAGCCTGTCGTCGTCATCGAAGCGATCAAACTGCTTGAATCTGGCCTGCGCGACCTGTGTGATTCCGTTTGGGTAACAGATGCGCCGCAACATGTACAGATTGAACGCCTCATACGCAAACGGGAGATGAGCCCGGAGACCGCTTTACAGCGCGTCCATTCGCAATCCGCGCAGAAACAAAAGCTGGCTGCAGCAGATGTGATCATCACCAATACCGGGTCATACGAAAACCTGTGGAAGCAAGTCAGCGAAGCGTGGAAGAAAGCATCACCCTTACAGGAAATGGGTACTTTTCCAAAGGTCCCAGCCAAAGCCGGAGAGTTTTCCGTCCACCGCGGCCGCCCACGCGACTCACAAAAGATTGCAGACCTGATGACCCGCCTGAGTAAAGGCAGGCGCACCATGGATGAGGACAAGGTCATGGAAGCTTTCGGCGAGAAAGCTTTCCTGATCCTGCAAATGGACAGCGAACTGGTCGGTATTGCCGGCTGGCAGGTGGAAAATTTGGTGGCGCGTACCACCGACTTATTCCTCGATCCTAAAGCCTCGCCAGATCAGGCACTTCCGTTGATGATCTCTGAAATGGAACACGCTTCAAGCGATTTGCAGTGTGAGGCATCGCTCATATTTCCTCCCATTGATCTGGTCGGTTTCGATGCAGTATGGAAACAGCTGGGCTACGAACGCCGATCTCCGGAGATGCTCGGCGTGCAGGCATGGACAGACGCTGCGAACGAATCAATGCCCCAGGGCTCGGCTCTCTTCTTCAAACAACTTCGTATGGACCGCGTGCTTCGCCCGATTTAGGTGTGCAATATAGTTGTAACAAGCTGAATTCGTATATTGGCATATCATAAGGGCGGGAAGCGAGTTCAAACATCAACCATGAATGGTTATGAAGGTGCCCTAAACACAGATTTAGTAAACCAGACTATACTGGTTAGCGCGTTCACAAATGGCGAATTTCCTTAATAACATCTTCTTCATATTTCAGCGCCTTAATTGGATGAGCGTTCTCGACATTTTGCTCGTCACGCTTATTTTCTTTATATTGTTATATTCACTGCGCGATACACAGGCGATGGTTTTGTTAAGAGGTGTAATTTTTCTGGTGGTCGCGCTCGTGTTGCTCACAACTCTCGTAGAACTCCCCGCGTTCTCATGGTTAATCCAAAGTGCATTACCCGCCATGCTTCTCGCCATACCAGTCATATTCGCACCCGAAATCCGGCGCGCCCTGGAACGGCTTGGTCGAGCGGGAACTTTCCTGCCATCCGCAAATCACACACCTGTTACGAATCTGCAGAGGATGATCAGCGTGGTGGTCGAAGCTGCGGCGCGGCTTTCCGCCCGACAACACGGGGCGTTGATCGTCATCCAAAGAATGGATAATCTCGAACAATATGTTGAGACCGGGGTGCAAATGAGAGCACACGTCACCCCTGAACTGCTTTTGCAGATCTTCTATCCAGATACCCCTTTGCACGATGGCGCAGTCATAATCGCAGATCAACGTATCGTCGCTGCGGCCTGCGTTATGCCCCTCTCCGCGAGTGGTATCCTTAACCGCACGCCCGAACGGCAATTGGGACTCCGCCATCGCGCCGCCCTGGGCATTTCCGAAGTCAGTGACGCAGTATCTGTGGTCGTTTCTGAACAGAGCGGTTCCATATCCATATCGCATGCAGGGCGCATGATCCGTCACATTGACCCTGAACGGCTCGAGAACATCCTCACTGCGTTCTTCCGCCCCGACACGACCACCCCGCAACACATATGGATTCAACGCTTCTTCCCTTACCTCTTCCGCAAAGATGATTAACATGCGCTGGTTTGCCGTAAACATACGGACGCTGCTGCTCGCGCTTGTGCTTGGCTTCGCCGTCTGGATGTCTGCTGTTACTGACGCGGATCCTGATGAAACACGCGCTCCCCTCACAGTTCCGCTTGAAATCATTGGTCAGGACCCATCCTTGATAATTACAAATGATGTTCCAGCGAGCGTTGAAGTATCTTTGCGCGCACCGCGCTCCGTCTGGGAACAATTGACCACGCAGGAAAATGCAGTGCGCGCTGTTCTTGATTTATCGACACTCAGCGCGGGTGAGCATGAATTGCTAGTCCAGATTCTAATATCCGTTCGACCTGTGCAAATCGTTTTTGCCAATCCCGCAACTGTTACCGTCAAACTGGAACCTCTTGCTGTTCAAACTCTACCTGTTAGTCTGTCACTCAGCGGACAACCCGCAATAGGCTATCAGGCTGGCGAAGTCACCATCGAACCTACGGAGGTAATTATTTCTGGTCCGCAGTCTCTCGTTGATCAGGTGGCGCGGGCACGTGTGCTCCTCAGTCTGGATGACGTGCGCGAAAGCATAGAGCAGGACATGGACATCGAAATAGTCGATGCACAGAATGTCCCACTTGAGGGGATCACCATCAATCCCGAATCTGTGCATGTAAGTATTCCGCTCAGCCAGCAAGGCGGATTCCGTGATGTGGCTGTCAAAGTTGTTGTGCGCGGACAAGTGGCAGCCGGTTATCGGCTCGAGAATATTTCGGTTTTTCCACCCGTTATCACAGTTTTCGCAGAAGACCCCGAGTTGGTAAGTGCACTGCCAGGTGTTGTGGATACACAACCTCTTGAACTGCAGGATGCAAAGCAGGATATCACCACGCGGCTGGCGTTGAATCTTCCGGAAAATGTAACGATTGTTGGCACAGAAGGACCCCAAACTGTACAGGTACAGGTGGCCATCTCACCTATTCAAACCAGTCTCACTCTTTTGAATCAACCGATCAAGCTGATCGGACTGCCTGAGGAATTAGCCGCTCAGATTTCAACACAGACTGTGGATGTCATTATCTCCGGCCCATTGCCCGTGCTGGAGGTATTGACTCCGCAGGACATCACTGTAACTGTTGATGTATCCGGTCTTGATATAGGTACACACCAACTGACTCCAAAATTGGAAACGGTGGTGGAAAACGTATTCGAAGAATCGATTTTGCCCGGCACTGTGGAAGTGATTTTATCGCTCCCTCCCACACCCACACCCACAGTAACGCCAGGCCCCTAACTCACCTGCTGAAAGATTAATATGACCAAACCCATTGTCGCACTCGTTGGCAGACCCAACGTAGGAAAAAGCACTCTATTCAATCGTCTGGTCGGTGAACGTCTGGCAATTGTGGACGATACGCCCGGCACCACACGTGATCGCCTCTTCGCAGAAACCGAATGGAATGGGCGTGCATTCCATGTTGTCGATACTGGCGGCATTGATCCCACGCACGGCGGCAGGACTCCCTTATCCATTGGCTCGGCAGATTTCATTAACGAGATCCGCACGCAGGCAAAGGTCGCCATCGAGGAAGCGGATGCAGTTTTATTTGTCACAGATGGACAAACAGGAGTCACCTCCTCCGATCTTGAAGTAGCAGACATCCTGCGCCGCTCGCAAAAAAAACTGGAGGACAGGACATTCTGGCCTCCGATCTTTGTCGTTGTGAACAAAGCTGAAGCGAAGGATAAGCGGGACGCGGCACCTCAATTCTATGAGTTGGGGCTGGGGGAGCCTTATGCCGTTTCCGCTGTACATGGGACAGGGACAGGCGATCTGCTCGATGCGCTGGTAGCCGCTTTCCCTGAACAGGCAGCAGCGGAGGAAGACGATAGCATCAAAATCGCCATCGTCGGCAAACCCAACGCGGGCAAGTCGAGCCTGCTGAATAAGCTGGTTGGTGAAGAGCGTGCCATTGTCAGCCCCATCCCCGGTACAACGCGCGACGCAACCGACACAAAAATTGACGTGAATGGCTTACAGGTAACACTGATCGACACGGCGGGAATCCGCAAGCGTGGCAAGATCGAACAGGGCGTGGAGCAATATAGTGTCCTGCGTTCATTCAAAGCCATCGAGCGTGCGGACGTGGCGCTGCTGATGATCGACGCGACGACAGGGATCACGTCCCAGGACGCGCACATCGCGGGTTTTGTTCTCGATGAATGGAAATCTTGCGTTGTGATCGTGAACAAATGGGACGCAGTCGAAAAAGACTCGTTCACCATGGAAGAGTTCACAAAGACGATCCGCCGTGATTTGAACTTCATGGATTATGTCCCGCTGTTATTCATCTCTGCCAAGACGGGGCAACGCGTGGATCAGGTCCTACCCGTGGCATTGCGTGTGCAGGAGGAGCGCCTCGCACGCCTCACTACTTCAAAGATCAACGAAGTGATCCACAAGGCGCAGGATGCCCACCCACACCCATCCCACGCGGGGCGACAGTTGAAAATGTACTACGGCACCCAGGTCCGCAGCGACCCGCCGACATTTATGATCTATGTTAATGATCCGAAACTCATGCACTTTAGTTATTTGCGTTATTTAGAGAATCAAATCCGCGCCGAATATGGATTTTTGGGTACGCCGATTCGAATTGTGACGAAGGGAAGACGGGAGAATTAATTGGTAAATGGAGATTGGAGATTGAGGACGAAAGAGGAAAGAGGGTAACAGGCATAAGATAAAGTCATGTCATGCTGAGCGAAGCGAAGCATCTCTACTATGACACGAGAGACCCTTCGCTATTACTCAGCGTTACATAATGAAAATAAGACCTTGAAATGACACAACGAGTCTACGACTGCATTATCATCGGCTCTGGCTTCGGGGGAAGCGTCTCCGCGCTGAGACTTACTGAAAAAGGCTATTCTGTCCTCGTTCTTGAAAAAGGCAAACGTTTTAGAGATAAAGATTTCGCCAAATCCAACTGGCAATTCTGGAAATATCTCTGGCTGCCTGCTTTGCGTGCGCATGGGATTTTGCAAATCAGCATTCTTAAAGGCGTGATGGTCTTGCATGGAGCGGGCGTCGGCGGCGGGAGCCTTGGGTATGCCAACGTGCTCGAAGTGCCAAGCGATGAGACTTTTGGGACACCCGCGTGGAATCACGATGTGAAATGGGGCGAAGTGTTACGTCCGCATTATGAGACGGCGAAAAAAATGCTCGGCGTGGCGCGCAATCCCAAATTGTGGCAGGCGGACAATCTACTTGAACAAATAGCAACTGAGCATGGCATGGGTCATACCTTCCGCGCTACGGACGTCGGCGTGTATTTTGGCGAAGAGGGAGTCACCGTCCCCGACCCATATTTCAACGGAGAAGGTCCTGCGCGCGCGGGCTGTAGTCATTGTGGAGGGTGTATGGTGGGATGTCGTCACAATGCCAAGAATACATTGCCAAAAAACTATCTATACTTTGCAGAAAAGAATGGTGCAGAAATTCGGTCAGAAATGGAGGTGACTGACGTTCGACCCTTCGACGCCGCTCAGGGCATGCCTTCGACCTTCGACGGCTCTCGTTATGAAGTGCATTACCGTCCCTCAACTTCTCTCGTTAGATCACAAATGAAGGTATATGCAAAAAACGTCATCTTCTCAGCGGGCGTGATGGGCACAATGAAGCTGCTTCTCAACCTGCGCGATGTGAAACGTTCCCTGCCCAAACTCTCAGGGAGACTCGGCCACATGGTCAGGACCAACTCTGAGGCTTTGTCCGGAAGCTTGGCTCGGAGGTCCGATGTGAATTATTCGCAGGGCGTATCCATTTCATCCATCTACAATCATGATGAGATGACGCGCGTCGAGCCTGTCCGTTATCCTGACGGATCGTCGCTGATGCGCTTCCTTGCCGCGCCGTTGATCGATACTGATGTTAGCATCCCTGTCCGCATTTTGAGATTCTTCGGCTGGGCATTGACGCATCCGCTTGATTTTATGAAAGCGTTGGTTCTGCCAGGCTGGGCTCACAATGTGACGATTTTGGTTGTCATGCAACACGCGGACAACCGCATGCGCTTCCGCATTGGACGAAGTGGGTTTACGCTGTTCCGCCGCGGCATGGTGGCTGAAAGGGAGCCTGGTTACGAGATCCATGCACAGGTGAAAGGCTCGCATGAACTGACTCGTGACTTTGCAAAACGGACGAATGGCGTTGCGCTTGGATCACTTGGTGAAAATCTGTTGGGCCTGCCCACGACTGCACACATCCTTGGTGGCGCGCCGATGGGACCAAATGCCGAGGCAGGTGTTGTGAACGAAAACTTCGAAATCCATAATTATGAAGGACTGTACATTATTGACGGCTCCATCATGCCCGCCAATCCTGGCGTCAATCCGTCACTGACGATTACTGCGCTGGCGGAATATGCAATGAGTAAAATAAACGAAAAGCATTAGTCACGGATTACACTGATTTGCACAGATTGATTTTTTATTTTAGGAGACTCCATGGTTGAGTTGCTTTACAAAGAATTGACATTTGCGGTTATTGGCGCGGCGATGGAAGTACATAGGATTCTTGGCCCTGGATTTCTAGAAGCCGTGTATGAATCTGCATTGGCACGCGAATTAACCTTACGCGGAATTCCCTTTGGGCAACAAGTCCGGTTGCCTGTGAGTTATAAAGATGTATTGGTTGGCGAATACATCGCAGATTTCATAATTGATGGAAAGCTAATTGTGGAAATTAAAGCTGTCTCAAATTTCAATTCACAGCATCAAGCGCAAGCTATGCACTATCTGGCCGCGACAGGTCTTCGCCTTGCTCTCCTGCTCAACTTCGGCACAGGCTCACTCGAACACCGTCGTGTGATCAAATAGACCAAATGAAAAATCCGTGATAATTCGTGAAAGACCTGCACTTCCGCCAGGTGCAAGTGTCCGTGCCTAAAACTTATGACAAACTTCTCCCCTTCTTTCGACTTCGCCAAAAAGCTTGATGCGCAAGATTCTCTCGCATCATATCGCGAGCAATTTGTTGCTAACGACCCCGATCTCATCTATCTGGATGGTAACTCGTTAGGGCGATTACCAAAATCAGTGATCAAACGCATGCAAAAAGCTGTGGAGGAAGAATGGGGAACAGACCTCATCCGTGCCTGGAACAAGGGTTGGTGGGAAGCACCAACACGCACCGGCGAGAAAATCGCTTTGCTGCTGGGCGCGGCTGAGGGCCAGGTTGTTGTCGGCGACCAGACCTCGATCAACTTGTTCAAACTCGCCACCGCCGCGTTGACCTTTAATCCAGAAAAGAAACGCATCATTACCGATACGTTGAACTTCCCCTCTGATTTGTATGTCCTGCAAGGTATAGTCGACTTGCTTGGGAATCGTCACGAAATAATTCGAATTGGTGCACAGGATGATGACATCACACCCGATCTCGCCTCGCTCGAAGCTGCCATCACTGAAGACACGGCCCTTGTTACGTTATCGCATGTCACCTTCAAAAGCGGGTATCTTTACGACATGGCACATATTACCGAGCTCGCGCATCGTAAAGGTGCGCTCGTGTTGTGGGACTTGAGTCACTCCGCTGGCGCAGTGCCTATCGAACTCGACAAATGTAACGTTGATTTCGCCATTGGTTGTACCTACAAATATCTCAATGGGGGCCCGGGCGCACCCTCGTTCCTTTACGTTAACAGGTCATTGCAACACTATGCAATATCTCCTATCTGGGG
>DASWKT010000139.1:0-4937 GCA_036396515.1 Anaerolineales bacterium
GATTATCCCATTATATTATGACCGCGATGCGCAAGATGTCTCGCACGATTGGATTGCGCGCATGAAAGATTCGATGAAGACAAATATCCCACAATTTTCCACGCGCCGCATGGTGAAGGAATACGTAGAACGGTTGTATGTAAAGGCATTGGCCATGCCCTCTCCCAGCAGGGGACGGAAGGGGTGATGGAGAATCACAGGTAACTTATGATCCCCGAAATTACCGTAACTGAGCTTTCTGAAAAATTAAAATCCGAAGACACGTTCATCTTGCTGGATGTACGCGAACCCCACGAGTTGAACCTTGCCAAAATAACGGATAGCAGGCTGGATATTACGCCGATGAGCCGGATGGCGCGTGAAGGCACGAACGCGTTATCCGAATCCGCAAAGTCGCCCGAGGCCACCATCTATGTGATGTGTCATCATGGCAATCGTAGTGCACAGGTCACCGCCTGGCTTGCCCAGCAAGGCTGGAAGAATGTATTCAACGTGCGCGGCGGAATAGATGAGTACGCGAGACAAATTGATCATTCGGTGGGATTTTATTAAAACGGTAGGGTCAAGCAGCTGCTTGACCCTACCGTTTTACGACCCAAACACAAATTGCCCGTTTTTATAAAACGATTCGCCATCCACAAGGATTTCTGAATCCGTACGCAGGTCACAGATCATATCCCAGTGGATCGCGGATTTGTTATGCGATCCCGTTTCAGGGTAGCCTGCGCCAAGCGCCATGTGGAACGTCCCACCTATCTTTTCATCAAAGAGGATGTTGCCCGTGAACTTGTTGATGTCGAAGTTTGTGCCGATCGCATACTCGCCGAGATATCGGGAACCTGAATCGGATTCAAGCATCTTGATCAGATACCCCTGATTCTTTTCGGCTTTCGCTTGTTCCACGCGCCCGCGGACGAAAGTCAGTTCCGCGCCTTCGACAGCCACGCCACCATAGATCGCGGGATAGGTGAACTTTACCCAGCCATTGACCGAATCTTCCACGGGGCCCGTAAAAATCTCTCCATCGGGCATGTTATACAGGCCAGTGGAATTCATGAACCTGCGGCCCTTGATGGATAGTGTCAGATCCACGTTGGGGCCGTGCATCACCACCTGGCTTTTGCCTGCCAGAAAGTTAATCGCTTTCTGCTGGCCTGTTGCGGTGCTCTGCCAGTATGCAATGGGATTCTCTTCGTGTGCATGGACTGCTCCGAAAACGAAGTCTTCATATTCTTTCAGGCTCATCCCTGCATCTTGGGCATATGCATCTGTGGGGTAGAGCGTGGTCACCCACTTGAAAACACCTTCTGCGCCGCGCCGCATTTGCGATTCGGTGATCGTGCTGGTCGCCTTGCCGCGTCGCTGGGCCTTGACGGGATCAAGATTGGTGGTCGCGCGCGTATTTGTCGCGGAGTGGATGCGGATGCGGCTCTCAAACTGGTCATAGGCGATCTTGTGAAAAGTTGGAACAAAATCAAGCTGCGTATCTCTTGCGTAAGTTAGATACATATCATCCTGGATAAATGGCACCATTCCAGGAAAACCAATCATGGGATGCGGATGTCCGCCATTTTCCAGAATCTGAATATACAACTCGCGCACAAGTGGTTCAGCCGCGGTCGTTGCTTCAATGAGAACGCGGTCGCCGGGCACAATGCGTGCGGAATGTTCAACCAGGACTTTTGCGAATTTTACAACGCGGGGGTCAGCCACAAGAAACTCCTTAAATTTTCCCCTGTCATTCTGAGCGACCATCGGGAGCGAAGAATCTCCAAGATAATTATGGAGACCCTTCAGTCGCGGCGAACGCTCCTTCAGGGTGACATAATATAAGAACTTGTGAATTATATCACCGCGAGTTCTTGGGGTATACTCGGTGGGCATCTTAGGATGAAATTACAATGAAACAGCTTCTCCAGAACATCAAAAACGGAAAATCCACAGTTGAGGACGTTCCCATACCGACCCCACGCGAGGGACAGGCACTTGTCAAAACGGAGACAAGTTTGGTCTCCGCCGGAACCGAGCGCATGGTCGTCGAATTCGCTGAAAAAAGTCTGGTTGGCAAGGCGCGCTCACGTCCCGATCTCGTCAGGCAGGTCATGGATAAAGCGCGCCGCGATGGTCTGGTCAACACTGCACAAGCCGCGTTCAATCGCCTCGATCAGCCGATGGCATTGGGTTATTCATCAGCTGGAACGATCATCGCGCTCGGCAACAAGATGCAAGGTTTCAAAGTGGGGCAGCGGGTGGCATGCGCGGGCGGTGGATATGCGGTTCACGCTGAATACAATGTCGTCCCGCGCAATTTGCTGACGCTCCTCCCCCAAAATGTTGATTTTGAATCGGCCGCATTCACCACATTGGGTGCGATCGCATTGCACGGATTCCGCTTGGCTGAGCCGCAGATTGGCGAGAATGTTGCGGTCATTGGCATGGGTTTATTAGGATTATTGACGGCGCAGATTGCGAGCGCCGCGGGAGGTAATGTTATGGGGATTGACATTGACCCAGAGCGGATTGCGCTCGCTTCCTCTCTCAGACTTCAGGCTGTTCGCCGTGAAGAGGCCATTGCCTCAGCTGTCACGTTTACCGCTAACCGCGGCTTCGATGTGATCTTGATCTGCGCTGATACACCCTCGAATGATCCGGTTGAGCTGGCAGGGACCATTGCCCGCGACCGCGCCCGCGTCGTTGCCACAGGCGCAGTGGGGCTCACTTTTCCGCGCAAGGTCTATTACGAAAAGGAAATTTCGTTCATCAACTCGCGGTCGTATGGCCCCGGCCGCTATGACTTATCCTATGAAGAGCAGGGCAATGATTATCCGCTTGGCTATGTGCGCTGGACAGAAGGCCGCAACTTCGAGGCCATTATCGACTTGATGTCAAGCGGAAAGCTGAAAGTCCAGCCGCTTATCACACACCGCTTTCCAATTGAACAGGCCACGCAGGCGTATGAAGTCATTACGGGAAAGAAGAAAGAACCGTTTTTGGGAGTATTGCTGACCTATCCCGAAGGAAAGATGAAAGATGAAAGAAGGATTAACTTTCCTGTGTCAGCGGTCAAACCGTCAGGTGTTGTAAAACTTGGAGTGCTCGGTGCCGGAAATTTTGCAAACGCTGTTCTATTACCCGCTATAAAGAAGGCAGGCGACATCGAACTTGTTGGAATAGCCTCTACAGGCGGACTCCACGCACAGCATTCAGGCAAAAAATTCGGCTTCAAGTATGCAACTTCAATCGACGATGAGATCATCAACGATCCCGACCTCAACACGGTTGCCATCCTTACCCGCCATGATTCTCATTGTGATTTAGTGATAAAAGCATTACAAGCAGGTAAGCATGTGTTCGTTGAAAAGCCTCTCGCTATAGACAGAGAGCAGTTATCAGTTATCAGTAAGCAGTTACAAAAAACTGATAACTGTTTACTGATGACTGGTTTTAACAGACGCTTCTCCCCTCTTGCCCAGTCGCTCTATTCTCTAATCTCTAATCTCCACGAACCAAAATACATTCACTATCGCATCAACGCGGGAGCAATTCCGCTCAACCACTGGACACAAGACCCCGAAATCGGCGGCGGACGCATCATCGGCGAAGCCTCTCACTTCGTGGACTTCATCACCTTCCTGGTCGGCGATTCGCCCATCTCAGTGACCGCACATGCCCTGCCAGATAATGGCAAATACCGGGAAGACAATGTTTCCATGACCTTCGCTTTCCCGGATGGCTCAATCGGCGTCGTGGACTATCTCGCCAATGGCGACAAATCTTTCCCCAAGGAACGCGTTGAGGTATTTTGTGGAGGCATGGTCGCGGTCTTGGATGATTTTAGAGTCTTGCAAATCGTAAGAGATGGAGAGAAGAAAGAGGAAAGACTCTCGGCGCAAGACAAAGGCTGGGTGAATGAATGGAAGGTCTTTGCCAAAGCAGTTCGTGAAGGCGGCGCGCCGCCGATTCCCTATGAGCAATTGATCGGCGTAACGGAGGCCACGTTTGGGGCGTTGGAGTCGTTGCGAGAAGCAAAAACAATACGCGTCTAGATTTTAGAGGAGAAATGCGCATCCGTGCTGGCATCGTCTTGATCGAAAACAACAAAGTCGCGCTGATCGAACGTCACCGCGCGGGGTTACACTACTTTGTGTTCCCTGGTGATGGTGTGGACGAAGGCGAATCACCTGAGCAAGCCGCCATCCGCGAGACGATGGAGGAGCTGGGACTCCAAGTTGCCATAAAGCATAAAGTGGCGGAAGTCCATCTTGGGCGGAAGAGCCGGCAGGTTTATTTCCTGGTGGAACAAACTGGTGGAGAGTTTGGGACAGGCGCAGGCGAAGAATTCACAGCTTCCGATCCGGATGATCCCGAGGAGGGCAATTCCTTTCCCATCTGGATGCCAATTAATGAGTTGCCACAGCATGAGAAAATATTTCCTGTGGATGTGGCAAAACTTGTCGTGAAATCGCAAACAGGCGGATGGCCGGAGGGACCGATCTTTGTATTCGAAGTGCCTCAATGAAAGTAACCGCTTCAGCAAGGTATTGAAGAAGCAGTAAAATAGACATATGAATCTATCATGGCGACACAGACAATTCGCCTTTGCGCTCCTCTGTGTCGTTTTGATTTCAATGAGGAATCCATGCCCAGCATCCGTTTCGATAAATTCTATCGCTACAATGAACTCACTCGTCTGTTGAAGGGATATGCAAAGGAATACCCGGATCTAATTCGGCTGGAGTCAATTGGGAAGAGCCATGAGGGGCGCGATGTATGGCTGATTACGGCGACGGACTTCAAATCCGGGAGTGATGCGGAGAAGCCAGCGTTGTGGGTGGATGGCAATCTGCATGCATCTGAAGTGACCGGGTCTACCGCCGCGTTGTATCTGATCCATTCATTGGTGACGCGCTATAAGAAGGATGAAAACGTCAGGCGCG
>DASWKT010000140.1:0-4265 GCA_036396515.1 Anaerolineales bacterium
CACATTTGATATGTTGGTGACCGATCATCAGGGACAGCCTGTTGAAGGCGAGTTCTCTCTTTCGGTTGTTGACCTGGCTACACTGGCGCTCGCCGACCCGAACGCGTCAGATATTCTGCCCGCCTTCTATAGCAACCAACCGCTTGGCGTCGAAACGGGACTCTCGCTTGCCGCGTACAGCGGGCGGGATGCCCTCCAGCCAGGTGGAGGCGGAGGTGGAGGCGGTGAGGGTCCCATGTTTGTCCGCGAAGAATTTCCCGATACTGCGTATTGGAATCCATCGCTGATCACAAACTCGGAGGGGCGCGGCCAAGTGACAATGACTTTGCCCGATTCGCTCACCACCTGGCAGGTGGATGTGCGCGGACTTACAGTGGACACGCGTGTCGGTCAGGCCGAGACACAAATTGTAGCGACGAAGCCGCTGCTTGTTCGCCCTGTGACGCCGCGTTTTTTGGTCAGCGGGGATCATGTGCTGATGGCAGCGGTTATCAATAACAATACAGCGAATGAATTAAGTGTAGGTGTAAATCTTCAAAGCGAAGGCTTTGTGCTCGATGAGCCTGATCAGGCGGCACAGCAGGTTGACGTTCCCGCCAATGGGCGTACGCGCGTGGAATGGTGGGGCACGGCAGGGTCAGCAAAATCAGCAGATCTTGTCTTTTCCGCGACGACAACGGGTACACAGTCGCTGCAGGATTCGGCCCGACCTGTGTGGGGACTGTTACCTATCGTGCAGTACACCTCTCCACAGGCCTTTGTCACGGGCGGAGTGCTGCGCGGCGCGGCATCCCAGCAGGAAGTCATCTCACTTCCACGCACATTTACGGCAAGCAGTGGTGGCCTGGATGTGGAACTCAGCCCCTCGCTGGCTGGCAGTTTGTTGTCTGCGCTGGAGGCGATGGAGGTCCCTGATTACGCGCTAAGCGCCGAGGCCAGTATTTCCTACCTCCTGCCGAATCTCGAGGTCTATCGCGCCCTCAATAACGCGGGCTTGGACGACCCTGAATTGACTGAGCGCGTCACATCGAATGTTGCCACCAGCGTAAGCAGGCTGTTGAGTTTGCAAAACAGTGATGGCGGCTGGAGTTGGTGGGGCAGATCTCCCATCGATGGATGGACAGGAGGAGAGACTGATCCGTATATTTCCGCGTATGTGTTCTTCGGGCTATTACGCGCGCGTGAAGTGGGTACAACCGTGAATGAAGACGCCCTTCAACGCGCGGGCACATACTTGAGCGGATCGAAACCCACTATCACAAACGACACGAACGGCGCAAAACTGGATGAAACCACGTTCATTCAATTTGTGCTGGCACAGGCGAAGACGTTTGATGAAACGACGCTCGGCAAACTTTACGAGGCGCGCGATCGCATGAGCCCGTCGAGCAGGGCATTGCTCACCTATATTTTTAATGCCATCAACCCGGCAGATGCGCGCGTGCGCGATTTGATCGCGAATCTCGAATCCTCCGCGGTTCTCAGCGCATCTGGTGCGCATTGGGAAACGCCGGGCGAGAACATCCTCACCAGAGGCTCGCCTATTTACACAACCTCTATCGTCGTGTATGTACTCGCGCAGCTTGATCCTGCAAACCAGATCGTATTCAACGCAGTACGTTATCTTGCCGCACATAGAAACGCAGCAGGCTTGTGGGGAATCGGTCACGATAACGCCTGGGCAATGATCGCGCTCAACGAAGCCATGGTTGGTTTTGGCGACCTCAACCCTGATTTCACTTTCGACGCAACGCTCAATGGTGGTCCGCTCACAAGCGGCGACAATTCTGGAAACCAGGTTCTCACGCCCATGAATGCGCAGGTACCGCTTGAATTTCTCTCACCAAACTCGCCGAATCTCCTGACGATCACCCGCGGAGACGGACTTGGCCGCCTCTACTACCGCGCCGCGCTGCAAGTCAATCGCCCGGTGGAAGACGTGATGCCCCTGGATGCAGGCATGCGGATTGAGCGCGTTTATATGGCGAGTGATTGCCGCACTTCGCCGTCAGGCTCAGCGCAGAACTGCCCGCCTCTCTCCACGCTTCAGCTGGCTGCCGATAAACCGATCACCGCGCAATTGACACTTGTCCTGCCCCATGACTCGTACTACGTGATGGTCGAGGATTTCATCCCTGCAGGCATGGAGATTTTGAACCGCGGCCTCAAAACCAGCCAACAAGCGATTGATTCTCCCGAAGTGCAAGTTCAGTTCGATGAAGAAGATCCCTTTGCAGATGGCTGGGGTTGGTGGCTCTTCCACGAGCCGCAAATCCGTGATGAGGGCATCCTGTTCACCGCCGATTATCTCCCCGCGGGAACGTACGTGCTGACGTACACGCTTATCCCATTGCAAGCAGGTGAATATCGGGTGTTACCCGCTCATGCCTGGGAATCCTTCTTCCCTGAAGTGCAGGGAACCAGCGCGGGCGCGGTATTTGAGATAAAACCTTAAAGATTCAACACAGTGCTACAGAGAAAAAGAAGCACAATGTTTGCAGAGGATTTTATCCTCCCGCGCTTCCTATCTTCACGGTTCATAGCCCTCCACTAAACCCGTCTCCAATTACCAATCTCCAATCTCTCTTACCTCACCTCACCATCCCCCACATTGCCAGCCCGCCGAAGATCAACACAACCGTTGCTGCGCCGATGATCACTTCGCGCGCAGGACGACGGTCCACAAGATGATACGATGGCTGGATTCCCTCGACTTCCCACAACGGCCCCGAGAATGAGGTAAATATCAACCCACCCAACAGACCCCCGATATGCCCCCAGTTGTCGATGCCGGGTAAGGACCCTATGATAAACAGGTTGATTGCGGCGATAAAAATTATGTTTCCGATCGCGCTCCGAAACCGTCCCGCGAATACTTTGCGGTTCTGGATCAGGAACACTGCCTCAGCACCGAGCAGACCGAAGATCGCGGTGGAAGCGCCCACTGAGTAACCATCTGAGAACAGGAAGGAAGCGACATTCCCTGTAAATGCGCCGAGCAGGTAAAGTAAGAGGAATCGTCCGTGACCAAAGTGACGTTCTAGTGCGGTCCCGAATGAAAGCAAAGCATACATATTGAACGCGATATGCATCACGGATCCGTGTACGAGGGCAGGCGTGAGCAAGCGCCAGAGTTGTCCCTGACGGATCAAGTCATTTGCTTTAGCAAAAAATTCAATCGGAAGATCAGCTTGAACAACGGCCCGACTCGCCAGTTGCAGTATGTACATAAAAACTGTGATACCGATGATGGAATACGTCACATAGGGAGCCGATTGGGGCAAAGAAACGCGCACTGCTTGTGGAGCGGGAGCAGGCTGCGGCGGGTCAGAGACAGGTGGATAATTGTTCACAAGGTCACCTTTCGCGGTTTCACGCGGTGATGTTCCGCATCAATGATCGCACGGATAACGTCCACCGTTTCATCCAGATGGAAATCGCGGTTCACGATCACATAATCGAAGGCATCCACGCGCTTGAGTTCCTTTCGGGCAGTGGCAATGCGAATGGCAAGCGAATCGACAGTTTCGGTCTTGCGCGTTTCAAGGCGGTGCACCAGTTCCTCTTCATTTTCCGTGGTAAGAAAGATCATCAAAGCATCAGGCGCCATCTTGCGGACTGTTTCCGCGCCCTGTACATCAATGCGCATGATCACATCCATGCCACTCTCGAGCGCCTCACGCACCTGCTGTTTGGGAATGCCCTTGTAATCACCGTACACGATCGCGTGCTCGATCAACTCGTCTTCATTGATCATGCGGGCAAACTCTTCCTTTGAAACGAACCAGTAATCCCTGCCATGCACTTCATTCGCACGCTTCTGTCGTGTGGTGGCAGTCACCACAAAATGGAATGGCAGGCCGCGTTCTTTCATACGCTGCATCACGGTATCTTTCCCTGCACCCGACGGTCCCGAGATGACAATGAGCAGCGGCTGCGGATAATGGATATTGAATTCGGAATGAGGGGAGGGGAACATGCACGAATTTTACCAGAGGGGACTTTGTGAGCGCCTCCTTCTCAGCCGGAAGTTGTTTCGGTAAAATAAATATATGCCAACCTATGACTATATCTGCAACAACTGCAACCAGCGCTTTGATGTGTTCATGACGTTCAGCGAATATGGCAGAAAGCCTGTCCTGTGTTCGCACTGCAACAGCAAAAATGTCCGCAGGCGCATGACGAAAGTCCGCATTGCCAAATCTGAAGAGAGCCGCATGGATGGCATGGCGGATGACTTCTCCGGCTTTGAAGGGCTTGAGGAC
>DASWKT010000141.1:0-9248 GCA_036396515.1 Anaerolineales bacterium
CTCAATCCGAAATTTGTTTCAGTCCCAGATCCCCGAGCATTCATGAGTCCGCCAGGGCGACTACTTTGGTACAGGAAACATTAGCGATGAGGGTGGCAACGGCATCAGCGTAAACACACTTTTAGGCAGGGGGACTTGCTCCTCTCCAATCCGAATGACCCCGGCCGTGGCTGGATCATAATCCAAGACGATGGCAATCATCTGATCCTCCTCCTGATACAGATCGGCAATCAGTGCGCCTTCAGCCGAAAGCATACTGTATGTGAGAGGCAGTGGGAAATCAATCTGCGAATTCTCAAGTTGTCTAACCTCCATCTCCCCGGCAAATGGGAGTTGAACATTAATCCCCGGCCCCGTTTTCCAAGTGACGATCAGGGGCTGGTTGAATTCGTAGGCGGCAAGCCAAGGCTGTACATCCGTTGCCGTACCTGTATGGGGAAGATAAGCGTAACGCAGGTGATGAACGCCAGGATCGCTGACACTTTCATAATCTCCAGCCGCCTGCCGCACCAGCATAATGCCGCGCGTCCCGCCACCCGAAACGCCCTGTAATCCATGCGTGATCAGGGTCAAACCCAAGTTGTCGGCCGAAACATCACTCCAAGACATGATCGGATAGAAGATCTCACGGCGATAAGTGCGATCACCAGGAGCGATGGGCCGCGTGTCTATTTTGTGATTGAACGCGCCGAAGCCCAAGTCATCAGTCCGCATGTCTGTATCAAGGACTGTGGATGTTTGCGCGATGGCAATGGAATCTGGCAACGCGCTGATATCCAGCGCTACTTCGATCAGCGGATCGTCAGCGCGCACGGTCACTGTTTTGAGGACCTGCTGACCCCCAAGAATGAAGACTGCTTGCGCGCGCACAATGAGCGGACCTGATGCAAGCACAGCCAGTTCCGAAGGGACTTCACTCTCCCGCGCAAGGACCTCGCCGAAGGACGCGCCATAGACATCCCCTGTGTCTGTCCAATAAGTCACATCATCGCCCAATGAAGTGAGCAACTCCTTATCCTCTGTCGCGTTCAATATCATCAGGCTGGAAAATGTTCCGCCGTGATCGCCGTCCAGAGTCACTGAAAATAAACCATTGGTAAGTGTGACTTGATTCCCATTTTGAGTAACGCTGGCGGGATTTTCAATGGATGATTGCCCGCCATCCAAGCCCATATATCCAAGCGAAGGAACATCCTTTGCAAGCAAGGCTATTGTATTCGAGTCTATTTGCTGAATTTGTGCGGGCAATGTTTTGATGTCTGATAATCCGCCAGTGATCTCGATAACCTCTGAACGTGACCATGAAGTTGGATTGAATACAATTACAGAAGCGGGAATCCGGGCGGAGATATTCGCAAGGATGTCCGAAAGATCGTTTTCGGCACTGGCGATCGTTTGCTCATAACGCGGGCGTTGGGTCTTTTCCCACACCCAGTCAAAACCGACGCCCGAGATGTTGTCGTAATGCGCGTTGAAGGCAGCAAGATTCCATGCGGACGGAGTGGGCGCGTTGATCAGCAGACCGAATTTATCAGCGGCAGTCAGATAGTATTCCGTTTCTTTATCAGTAATTTTTGCATAAGGACGGGTATTATAGAACGCCTGCCAGATGGGATTGAGGTCAACCGTGATCTCAGGGAGGGGTTGCGTCGCCAGGTATTGAAATGCGCTGTCGGGGTCGGCCATCACCAAAACAGTATCTTGGTCATCAGCATTCCAGCGATCTATGAGCTGAAGCAGATTGGGTTTTGGATCGAAAAAATCGAAACCAACAGGCAGAAGCAAGTATTTTGAATCAGTCTCTTTGAAATTTTCCTGGATGGTCTTGCGGAGTTCAGCGAGCTGCTCATCGGGGTCCGTAAGTTGGTAAATATCTCCCCAGGCTGTTGGGTACGAGACGTACGCCACCAGCACGCGCCCTGCAACGCTTTGTGGCGCGGAGGGACTCGTCCAATAAAACGCGGACGGCAACGGCGTGCAGTTTTCGTAATCTGGGTCACACCGTCCTTGATGGCGACCAATGAAGAGATAGGGAATATGGAGTTGTGACAGAAACGTCGGGAAAGCCGCGGAATTACCGAACGCATCCGATTGCCATGCCATGCGCGGCACATATTCGGCTCCGAACGTTTCGGCGATCCATGCCTCGCCGAGTTTCAGGTTGCGCACTTGAATCGCAGGTGCAACCAGGCTGGTCTCGGGCTGGGTGACCCCGCCCCAAGCGAAGGTGACCTGTCTATTTTGAACAAGCTTCATCAGGTCGGCGCGGGAGGCAGGGTGCGTCTCCCAAAAATGCTGGACGAACAAAACCTGTTCCAACGTATAGCGATAACGGGGATCTTGCTTTGCAATCTCGATGGCTTTGAGGATGTTTTGATCAGCCTGCGTGCTGTACGCGTCGAACGTGTCATGCCAATCGGTGTCCCAGTGCGAGAAAGGGATCAGGAAGACCACGCGTTGCGCGCTCGAGATGAGGGACTGTGTCTCTGCATCGAAATGGCCCATTGGCCCACGTGTCGTTTCAGGATCCGAGAATGGGCGCTTGCTTACGAAGAGGATGATCACCCCGGCCACGATCGCGACAACCAGCGCGGCGCGCAGGCGAAGGGACTTCATGGCTTCAATCCCAGTGTCAGTCGGTTCCCGGTTCCATCATCATAGATCAATTGATCGAATTGGTCGGGAGCTGTCAATGTGAATACAACCAGACCCACAGTTCCATGATTGGGCTTGATCGTACGCGCATGAAATCTCTCGATAGCGGATTGGATATTGAGAGATTGAGGCTCCAGCAGTTCGCCGTCCGGCGTGGATAACCTCAAGTGATCGGGACTGACAGTGATGGCCTCGTCATCCAGGTCGTTGAACAGGATGACCATAATGAGAAATGTGCCGTCCTTGGAGGGCTTGGCGTTTTCAATCGCGCTGGCGAGCGCCACCTGGTCAACCTGGACTCGTAGCTTGTTATTTTCCGCGGCAATGGGGAGATCACGCGTGAGAAGCGTGCTGCTGAGCACCGCATTGTCCGAGGGAGGAAAAAGTCCGCCCTGCGCCTCGCCCGACATCGCTCCTCCATAGGTTGTAAATGCATTCGCCGCGGTTAAAGGGGATTCGAGCGTGATCTGATTCTGGCTCAATTCATAGGCAATGGCATTGTAAATCTGTTGGTCGGTCAGTGCACGCAGATTGGGTTCGCCCCCACTCCGGACCACATCGAAGATGATTTGCGCGTTCGGGTGGCGCGACTGGAACTCATCCCCCACGAGGGGCCACACCTTGAAGTCATCCCCAGACCGAATGCCCTCGCCCTGCGTTCCGTGACAGGTGCTGGTCGCGCAGGATTGCGCGTAAATGGGGGCGCCACTTTCCAATTGGCTCTCGACCGACACGGGTATATCGATTGCAGTCGGTGTTGTTTTCGTATACGCACAGCTTATCGTGATAAGGATACATCCCAATGTAACACCGATCACTGGAACAAGGCGCCTGGTCATGCACGGATTATATGAACGCGGAGGACAAGTGTCAATCTTATGGATGCGCTTGCGCTACCTTGCTCCCAGCGGATCATGCGGGTTGTGAGCGTATCACGTCGCTTTTTCGTTGTAACAAATCTTGAATTTACGAGACTGTATTTTAAAGGAAGGAGCAGACGATGACAGATCATTATGATGTAATCATCATCGGCACGGGCGCAGACGGCGGCAACACCAAGTTCTTTGCTCCGGTGCTCTTCTGCATGAGGCGCGAGAACTTTGGCGGGATCACGCTTCATTATCAGATCACCAACGGCGAGACGCACAAACACCTAATTCAAAAACTCAAGGATGTTTTGCACCAGCTGCATTGCAACGATAAGGTCTGCTACTGCAACGATCACATCCTGCCCGACAAATTCTTCCTGGATCGCACCATCCCGCTGGCAGGGGTTGCGCATCAATGGGGAACAGTGCATTTTGGGAACGATCCGAAAACCTCCGCGCTGGATGTCAACTGCAAGGCGCACGATCTGGATAATCTGTACGTGGTGGACGCGAGTTTCTTCATTTCCAGCGGCGCGGTCAATCCCTCATTGACGATCATGGCAAATGCCCTGCGCGTCGGTGATCATTTGCTGGAGAGGATGAAATAACTTTTCCCGTCATTGCGAGAGCAGTGTTCGTCTGCTCGAAGCAATCTCTTAGCAAGTTGAAGATTGCTTCGTCGGGTCTTGACACGGGGCGGAAGTGCACCGCCTACTCGACTCTCCTCGCAATGACATAAAATATGAGAGGCAACCACATGAAGCACAAAACAACTCACGAAGACCATCGCTTGCATGGAACAAAAGCAGGTGACGTGAACTGGAAGAAATGGGGACCCTATCTGGCTGAGCGCGCCTGGGGAACTGTACGCGAAGACTACAGTCCTTATGGCGCGTCTTGGGATTTTTTTCCACATGACCACGCGCGCTCGCGCGTCTATCGCTGGAATGAAGATGGGCTGGGAGGCATTAGCGATGACGAGCAACGCTTATGTTTCGCGCTCGCACTTTGGAATGGGCAGGATGCGATTCTCAAAGAACGCCTCTTTGGCTTGACCAACCCAGAGGGCAATCATGGCGAGGATGTAAAGGAATATTATTTCTATCTCGACTCCGCGCCGACGCATTCCTACATGAAGATGCTGTACAAGTATCCTCAGCGTGCCTTCCCTTGCGGCGAACTGGTAAAAACGAATCGCAATCGCAGAAGGCAGGAATTCGAATATGAGTTATTCGATACAGGCATCTTCAACGAGAATCGTTATTTCGATGTCTTCATCGAGTACGCCAAAGCGGACGCCGATGACATTTTGATTCGCGTCACTGCCTTCAATCGTGGACCCGAAGCCGCTGACCTGCACATCCTGCCGACGCTCTGGTTCCGCAATACGTGGAGTTGGGGGTGGGAACATGACAAGATGGAACGTCCCGCGTTGAAGGAAATCAAATCGGAGGATAATACCAAATGGATCGAAGCGCGTCACGCGTCCCTTGGGCGGTATCTCCTTGCAAGTGAGGGCGCGGACGCTTTGATATTCACCGAAAACGAAACCAACAACGAGCGTCTCTTTGGCTCATCCAATTTAATGCCTTATGTCAAGGATGCCTTTCATGCTTATGTCACTGAAGGGCACAAAGAGGCTGTCAATCCTGATCAGGTTGGGACAAAAGCCGCGGCTCTGTACCACCGCAATGTGGCAGCGGGCGAGTCTGTCAGACTTAGCTAGACTTTATCCAAATGGTCCGGGCGAAGAGGCATAAATCGAGCGAGAAAAGTTGTAAACGGATTGAATTCGATGTGGTTTTCGGATATTGGTGTGAAACCATGAAGTTGAAAATGTTTGTTTGGCGAAGAGTGTTTCCTTCACGAGAGCCAGAGCGTCCGAAAAGGTTGGTAGTTTTTTCGGGTACCAGGCAGCTTGTTGCACAGGCAATGTCTGTCTGTGGGCATGGAGGTTGGCAAGTAAAGTGACCACAGAAAACAAGCCAAACAAGGCAGGCGTGATCCGTAAGATGGAAAGGTCAGCCCACTGTCTCTGGGTCTCGACGCCCAAATGCGTACGCACTTCATGAAACGTGACTTCGACCTGCCAGTGTCGCACAAACCAATGGACGATCTGTTCTGCGGAAACACGGAGAGCCGTGCATAACAAAGCTTGGGTTTTGAAGATCTGTTTTGGATCCCGGACAATGACCCAACGGATTGGCAAAGGTGGTTGGCCGGTGTGGTAGCAGACCGCGGTCTGGGAGGTGATCTCCATCATTCGTTTTTTCTCGCCATACCATTGCTGGACGGTGATGCGTTTCCAACGAGTGTGCTGGTCCTCTGCAACCGTTTCTAATGTGGGCAAGCGTGGACCTTGCTTGCGTGGGCGCCCCATGGCACCTGGCGTGGGTGTAGCTGGCTCATAGAGGGCAGCATCCATGCGAAAGCGGGTGATCATACAAATCGGATCCTTGAGTTGGCGCAACTGCCAAAGCAACTCAATCACGGCAAAACTGCTGTCTGCCACAACGACCAGGACCCGTTTGGGAAGCCAGTGACGAGCTTGCATAACCATTTGCTGCGCCCATTGAGTGAGTTTCTTATGCTTGCGAACCTTATCTTTGTAGTATCGCTCTGAAGGTGCCAGCACGCTGAGAAACGGCAAAGCCCACACCCGTTTTGCCCACGGAATGGGTGCCAGCCGCATCAGGCTCAGCCAGCGTAAGCCACTGGCTTTTACGAAATAGCTATGAGTGGAACGCACTGGATCCCGGTAAATTCCTTTTGCTTTGATCTTGGCGCCTCGCCGACCTTCCATCGTATCGTCCAGACCCAGGATCACTGGACCACTCCTAGCAAAGGTATTGATCAATAATCCGAACAGAATGCGACTCGCTTCCAAACTCGACCAAACCGCACGATTGAGAACCCGATGATAATTCTGAAAATGCTTCTCTCCACTCAACCCCATCACTCGCAGCGCGGCGGTGACGGTTCGTTCTGCAGGAGACAAGATCGCTCCAATGAGCAAGATCTTTGCATCTTCCCAGATGCGCTTGGACAACCGCCTCGCAAAGCCTCCCAACATCGTGATATATTCTGCTCGCAGGGTCGGCATAGGCTACCTCTTGGCGAAGTGTTTGCCTTAGCTTACCCTGCTTCTTGTTAATGTTTAAATGGATAAAGTCTAGCTAAGCTTACATCTGATGAAAGCGGACAAGCCAGAGGCTTTGAAAGCTCGCGTTGAGCTTAGCCGAAACGAAGCCTTTGAATCCTTTGATGAGATTTTTGCCCAACGTCAATCCGAATCGGATGAATTTTACGCTGACCTTCAACCATCTTCTTCATCAGATGATGAACGCAACGTTCAACGTCAAGCCTTTGCGGGAATGCTGTGGTCGAAGCAGTTCTATCACTACAACATTGAAGAATGGCTGAATGGCGACCCCGCACAGCCCGCGCCGCCTGCAGAACGCAAACATGGACGCAATCATGAGTGGCGTCACTTGAATGCAAGCGACATCATTTCCATGCCCGATAAGTGGGAATATCCCTGGTTCGCCGCGTGGGATTTGGAATCAGCATGCCTGAACAAGCCAGGCAAGTCGGCGCGCTGGCTGATGGAGTCATTGTCGGTTCAGCGTGTGTGAAGACAATTGGAGGGAGTGAAACGTCTGTCGAAACCGCGAAGCAGTTTGCGGCAGATTTTCGAAATTCACTACGGTAGGAAACAACCAATTGTTACTGAATGAGATTAAGCATCTCATCAAGCCGGCGCTGCAGATAGCCGCGTTCCGTTTTATTATTACACAAATCAAGAGCGCGCTTGTAGGCATCTGCGGCAGCTTCCCGCTGGTTCGTTCGCCGCAAAAGATCAGCGCGTGCTGCGTGATAAGGGTAAAAGTTATCCGCTTGATCTTCGAGTTGCAATAACAACTTCAATCCCTCTTGAAAACCTCGCGCCATCCCAATTGCCACTGCGCGATTGACTTCGACCACTATGGAGGGAGTCATCATTGCCAATGTGTGATAGAGTGCAGCGATTTGATTCCAGTCGGTCGCAACTGCAGTCGGCGCTTCAGCATGGAGAGCGCTAATTGCAGCCTGTACTTGATACGGTCCGGGATCGTGAAGGGCAATTGCCTCATCCAAAATAGAGATCCCTTCTTGGATTTTGGAAGAATCCCAAAGGGTCCGATCCTGTTCATCGAGCAGGATCAACTCACCCGCCGGAGTCAGCCGGGCATTTCGTCGAGAGTCGTGCAAAAGCATCAGAGCCAGTAGTCCATGAGCTTCGGCACTTCCTGGCATCAAGTCCACCAGGATGCGGCATAAACGAATCGCTTCGCTGCAGAGTTCGTGACGCGTCAGCGTATCGCCACTCGTTGCAACGTAACCTTCATTGAATATCAGATAAATCACGGCTAGTAAAGCATCCAATCGTTCCGGGAGGAGGTCGGCAGGCGGCACGCGATACGGGATGCCCGCATCACGGATCTTCCTGCGCGCTCGCGCCAGCCGTTGCGCCATCGTCGGTTCGGAAACGAGGAACGCCCGCGCGACCTCTGGCGTGGACAAACCGCCCAGGGTATGCAACGTGAGCGCTACCTGCGCCTCCAATGCGAGTGCGGGATGGCAGCACGTAAACATCAGCTTGAGTCGATCATCGGGAAGGGAGTCATCCATCTCGGGTTCCTCTTGCGCAAGGGAATCGGGAATCGGCGCCGAGTATTCCTCAAACCTGGAACGGCGCAGGCGGTCGATGGCACGTCGTTTTGCAACGGTGGTCAGCCAGGCGCCGGGACTGCGCGGAACGCCGTCGACTTTCCAGCGTTCCAGCGCATTGACCAGCGCGTCCTGCAGGGCATCCTCTGCGAGCATGAAATCTCCAAGCTGGCTGATCAGGGTCGCGAGGACGCGCCCGTGTTCTTCGCGGAACGTTTTCTCGATCTGTGACCCGGTCGTCATCCCATTCTCAGTATTTCAAACCTCTGACCACAGCGGGCGGACCTCCACCGAGCCATACTTTGCGTGGGGAATCTTTTCCGCCCAGCGAAGCGCCTCGTCGAGGTCCTTGCATTCAAGCAAAAAGAAACCACCCAATTGCTCGTGCGTTTCGGCGAAGGGACCATCCGTGATCAACGTTTTACCCTCCCGAATGCGCACAGTCGTCGCATTGGCGACTGGAGAAAGCCCATTGTTCGATAGCAGCACCCCGGCGGCTTTCATTTCCTTCATCAGGGCAAACCAGACCGTCTGCGAAACGGCTTCCTGGTCCTCGAGAGTTTCCGGCACAGCCGATTCGTTCGCGTACAGCAATAACATGTATTTCATTCGATCCATCTCCTATCGTAAGGGGTCATTGGTTGTATTGCCTTTCTATTCGGTCCACTCGACATTTACAGAGTACCGCATAATTAACTAAACTCAAAATTTGAGGTTCAACCTGCAATATCATTCGAAAAGTTCATCATTACTAATGAGACCAGCGGTAAGAAATCGTCGAGATATGTCAATCATACCGCTTCCATGAAGTTCAATGGCACATAAACTATCCATAACTACCCTGGCCTAAGAGCCAGAGTCTGCAGAGCGAAGAGACAAACCTCGGAAGGTTGGTGATGCAAGTCCACTCAGACCGACCAGGATACAAGCGAGCGCTGAGAAAGCAATCACGCTGGTTGCAGGGACAAACGCCAGCAGGATACCACCAACGGCCAAACCAAGGGGCGATCCGCC
>DASWKT010000142.1:0-8241 GCA_036396515.1 Anaerolineales bacterium
ATCTGATCGCGCAGTTCGTGCACGAACTGCGCACGCCGCTGGCATCCCTCAGCACGGCCACGTACCTGCTGCTGCGTCCCGAAATGTCGCGCGAGCAGCGTGACCAGATCGTCAACAACATTCACAGCGAGACATTAAGACTGAACTCACTCGCATCCTCATTTCTTGACCTCGCACGCCTGGAATCAGGACGCGTGCAATTCCGTAAAACCCGCTTTAGCGTGGCAGACCTGATCTATGAATGCTCTGATGTAATGACATCCAAGGCACAGGAGACAGGCGTCCAAATCCGCGTTGATGTGCCGAGCGACATGCCGCTTCTGGAAGCGGACCGCGATAAGATCAAACAGGTATTGCTCAACCTTTTGAGCAACGCGATCAAGTACAACCGTCCGAACGGTTCGGTAATTGTCACTGCCAATTTCAGTGAGTCTGAAGAATCCATTACCATCCAGGATACCGGCTTGGGCATACCGGAAGAATCAATTCCGCACCTCTTCGAGAAATTCTATCGGGTGCGTGAACATGAGGGTAAAGCCACGGGCACAGGACTTGGCCTTTCCATTTGCAAGCAGATCATTCAGGGACACAATGGCCGCATCGAAGTAAAAAGCAAGATGGGTGTGGGAACATCGTTCACCATTCACCTGCCGCGCGTGTCAAGGATGATGCCGCGCAATAACGAATCTCACTGAAACTCTGGAATCTGACCCGTCGGAAATTACACTCCGGATTTAAGGTTCAACCAATACTTTGAGCACGCCCGTTTCTGCGGCGCGCTCAAATGCTTTTAATACATCATCCAGTTTGAATTCGTCCGCGATCAAAACAGTCGGATCAACCTGCCGTGATTCCATCAAGCCCAACGCAGGTTCAAACGGTCCGCAGCGCGAGCCGATGATGTTGATCTCATCCACAACGATGGATGAGAAGTTGACATCTAAATTACCTTTATAGGTGGACTTAAGGACCAGCGTCCCACGCGGACGAATGGCCCGCCGCGCTAAAGAAAAGCCGCTCGGCGACCCTGTCGCTTCCACCACTACATCCCATCTCCAGGGTTTGATCTCTTCTTCCGCTATGACCGTGATCCCGCGCGCCTTCAAGAGGCTCTGTTGATGTGCATGTCGGGCGACAACGCGCAGGTCACAACCCGTCAGTGTCAGCGTTTGGGCAATGAGCTGCCCGAGCCGCCCTGCGCCGATGAGTAATATGCGATCCGTGGGTCTGATCTGTATTTGCTGTTGGATCTCCAATGCCGCTGCGAGGGGTTCGGTGAAAACGGCCATCTCATCTGGCACTGAATCAGCGACGCGATGTAGATTCGCTAACGGAAGGGTTGTATATTCCGCAAATGTTCCATCGCGATTCACAATTCCCAACACTGTCCGATTCTCACAATGAGTGGGGCGTCCATTCAGGCATTGTTCACATTGATTACAAACGACATTGATCTCTCCCACCACACGCTGGCCGATCCAGGATGCATCATCCGCTTCAACGACTTCGCCAACGAACTCATGACCAAGAATGCCAGTGTACGGATAATAACCTTTGACTAATTCAAGGTCGGTACTGCAAATTCCTGCTTTTCGGATTTTGATCAGTGCCTCATTGGCTTTGCGCGGTTGTGCAATATCGCGTAAATCGATCCGGTTATTTTCAAGCCAAAGGGCGCGCATTTTATTCCTCAGATACGGCCCATTGATCACGGCCATTGTTCTTGGCCTGATAGAGAGCAGCATCCGCGCGGCTGAGAAATGTCTGCCAGTCCTCCCTTTGTATCTTGTATTGCGCGATCCCAATACTGATTGTCAATGAAATCCTTCGCTCTCCAGATTTAATTAACAAGGAGCGAATATGCTGACACAGGCGTTCTGCCTGTTGAGTTGCTGCTTGTAACATGCTATGCGGCAGGATGACAAGAAACTCCTCACCGCCGTAGCGCCCGATCGTATCTGGCTGGCGAATACGATGGCGCAACTCCCCTGCAAGCCTTTGCAGGACCTCATCCCCGACTGGATGGCCGAACGTATCGTTAATATTCTTGAAGTGATCAATATCTATCATGGAAATGGCAAGCGGAGTGCCGTAACGATCTGAGAAGATGACTTCGCGCTGCAAATCCCTAATCATCTGTCGCCGGTTAGGCAGGAAGGTCAATGCATCCGTATGGGCCACTTCATCCGCCTGGGCGATGACGGCCTTCAGTTCCGTTTCCTTTATTGCCAGAGAACGTTTGGTTTTCTGCAATTCCGCTGTAACCGCTTTGAGCTCCGTCGTGGCATGGATTGGTTCTGCAACAAATAAAACGCGTTCACCTGGCAAGGGAATTGTGAGGGCTGCAAAATCCTTTCGATTTTCGTGAGCAAATCGCAACTTTCCCCGCGTTCTAACACGTTCACGCACTGTGCTTGAAAGAAGCTCATCGAACAAGGCTGTGCTTGACGGAGAAAGAAAATCTTTCAGCAATTTCTGTTCGGGCAGCGCCTGTTGGACAAGATCAAAAGACGGATTCCACGAGAGTAATTTTCCATCCCGATCGAGCAACACAACCAGTAGATTTGTAGATTTAAGGAATGGTTCAACACCATGTTGGGCGAATAACTCGGTCAGTTCACCAAAGGCTTGATGTCTAGCGGGCACCGCGTCTCCCAAACTGGCGCTCGAGCATGTCCACAGAAAGATGGATCATCGTCGGCCTGCCATGCGGACAGGTACGCGGCGAGTCGCAGGCTTCAAGATCGGTTAGTAAGGTGCGCTGTTCTTCGTTGGATAGGGCCTGCCCTGCCTTGACCGCCATCCGCTTACAGACACGCCCCGCGAGTTTTGCTTCGATCTCATTCTGTAACGGCGTTTCATCTTCTTCAAAATCTTCAACCAGCGCGCGCAACGCTGCAGAGGGGTCACTGCCCATAAATAACGCAGGCATTGCACGCACCTGGAATGTATTTGGGCCGAATTCTTCCACGTCGAAGCCGAAGTGTTGCAATACAGGTAATTGAGAAAGAAGTAGGCCTGCAGATTGAGGTGGAAGGGTTACCACCGCGGGTGTAAGCAAAGTTTGCGCTGGAATATTCTTCATTCCATGTCCCGCCATAAGCTTTTCAAACAAAACCCGTTCGTGGGCGGCGTGCTGGTCAACGAGATACAGTCCATCAGGGCCTTCGGCCACAAGATAGGTCGCACCAATCTGGCCGATGAGACGCAGGAGAGGAATACCAGTGAATTGGGATGCTGTTGATGGAGGAGTATTAATGGGTGCTTGGAGACTGGACGTTGAGGATTGGAGACTAGAGACTGAGGACTTGCCCTGAGCCTGGTCGAAGGGTTGAAAATCAGCATTTTCCAGTAACTGTTCATCATGAGCAATATCCCAGTCAATTCCAACCTGCCTCGTTGTTTCACCTGGCACCGTATGCGCAGTTCCCCATAAGGACGGTGCAACATTGGGCACGGGTGAATAGGCCAGCAGAGCCTTGCGCGCCGAGCGCTGGACAAAACTAAAGACCTTATCCTGATTTCTGAATCGCACTTCGGCTTTCGCCGGGTGAACGTTGACATCCACCTCCTCGGGATGGATCTCAAGGAAGAGCGTGGTCAGCGGGTAACGCCCCACCATCAAGAGAGTGTGGTATGCCTGTAAGAGCGCACTGCTGAGGGAAACATCGTGCACCCAGCGACCATTAATAAAGAAGGTGATTTCCTTCCTGTTGGAGCGCGTCAGGGAGGTGGGACTGATGAATCCGGTGAGTCTGGAGCCATCCTCTTCAGACATGATCTGGAGCATTTGCTTCGCAACATCCACGCCATACAACGCGGCCAGGATGGCACGCCGGTCACCATCGCCGGTGGTCTGTAGAATGACATTCTTTCCATCAGAAAGCTTGAATCTTCTATCCGGATATGCCAGCGCATACCGTGTGACCAGCGCATCAATGGCGCGGCGCTCGGTCACATCGGCCTTCAGGAATTTCAGGCGTGCAGGGATGTTATAAAACAGATCCTCCACACGCACGGTTGTCCCAACAGTCGTTCCGACCTTTGTGAGCTTGCCGGGCTTGCCACCCTCCACATGCAGGCGCGCGCCTTCCTGTTCATCCTTCACGCGCGAGGTGATGGTCAGCCGCGAAACGGAACCGATCGAGGCCAGCGCTTCGCCGCGGAATCCCAGCGTGGAGATGGAAAAAAGGTCATTTGCGTGGATCAGCTTAGAAGTTGCGTGGCGCGAGACGGCCAGCTCCAGTTCGGCCGAGGGGATGCCGGATCCATCATCTGCAACTTCGATCAGCTTTTTGCCGGCATCTTGAATTGTGATTGTAATGGAACGCGCACCCGCATCGAGCGAATTTTCCAACAATTCCTTAACCACGGAAGCAGGCCGCTCGATGACTTCACCGGCCGCGATCTGCGAAGCAACTTCAGAAGAAAGCAAACGAATGGGCATTAGATAATTATAACGCCTGGGCGGGATATAATAACAAACCGGCCTGGAGATAAGATGCCACGAAGATTTTGTCTTACTGTTTTACTATTGTTTGTATTGATCGGCTGTGCCCCCGCAGTGTCGGTTCCAACTGCGACCGCCACATCGACGGAAACGCCGCTTCCAACGGCGACACAACTTTCAACATCGACGCCGACTCTCCCTCCCACATTCTCACCGACACCTGACCCCTATCTGCCATATACCATCGAGTATCTTCAGTCACGTGCCTATGGAGGCGGACAGATCGAATTCCTGGAAATTATGGAGCAAAATATTCTCTTTACACGTTACCTGATGCGCTATCCCAGCGATGGACTGAATATTTATGGCTTTGCCAACATACCGAATGATCAGGGGCCGTATCCGGTCATTATTGCCTTGCACGGATATATTGATCCTGCCATTTACAACACCCTCGATTACACCACGCATTATGCCGATGCACTGGCCGGCGCCGGTTATATCGTCCTGCATCCGAACTTGCGCGGCTACCAGCCATCCGATAACGCCGACAACCTCTTCCGTGTCGGCATGGCAACTGATGTACTAAACCTTATTGAGCTGATCCAGACCCAGGGTGGAGGATCAGACCCATTAGGGACTGCCGATCCGACTCTCATTGGACTGTGGGGACACAGCATGGGAGGTGGCATCTCCACACGTGTGCTGACGATCAGCGATGACATCCGGGCCGCGGTGCTCTATGGCGCGATGAGCGGCGATGAGCAAAAAAATTACGAAGCCATCCAACGCTGGTCGGGTAACACGCGCGGAATAGGGGAATTGACCATCCCAGCGGAAGCGTTGGCCCGCATTTCCCCGATGTACTTCTTTGATGACATCACCGCCGCGGTCAGTATCCATCATGGAACGGCAGATGCGACAGTTCCCCTCGACTGGTCTGTACTGACCTGCGAACAATTGCAAGCGCTGGGTAAGAATGCGGAATGTCATTACTACGAGGATATGTCCCATACGTTTTACGGTCCGGGCGATCAGGAATTCATCCAAAACACGGTCCAGTTCTTCAATCAATATTTGACGGCGCCATAAAGGTATAATCGCCAAATGCGTTTTACAACCATCTTCTTCGACCTTGATGACACCCTTTATCCCTCGTCCACAGGTTTGTGGAAAGGCATCAAGGATCGCATGAACCTGTATATGCGTGAACGGCTCGGCATTCCTGAAGAGGATGTCTCACAACTACGCGAGCAATATTTCAAAATGTATGGAACCACCCTGCAGGGATTACAGAAGCGGCACAATGTGGATAAGGAGGACTTCCTGGCTTTCGTGCATGACCTGCCCCTGAAGGATTACCTGACTCCCAGCCCTAACCTGCGGGAAGTCATCGCTTCATTACAAACCCGGAACCTGATCTTTACCAACGCAGACGTTAATCACGCCCGACGCGTTCTCGCCGCGCTGCAACTCAATGACCTCTTCGAAACCATTATCGATGTGAACGCGGTTGCCCCCTATTGCAAGCCTATGCCCGAATCCTTTGCCATCGCGATGGAACTCGCTGACGAGCCCGACCCGCGCAAGTGCGTGGTAATCGACGACCTGCCGCGCACCACTCGCGCAGCCCTGGATGTGGGTATGGCAAGCCTGTTATATGGCTGCGATGAACCCAGCCCGGATGCGAGTGGGGTTTTTACAGATTGGAATCACCTGCCCATATTACTGGGAGCTAAATAATAAGATGGGATCAGACAGCACCATCATTGCCGCTTTGATATTCATCCTGCTTATTATTGGCGCCAACTTTGTGATGTATGCCATCGCCCGCGGCGCTACAAAAGGAGGTGACACGCGCTGGATGTCTGCGCTGCGGGATTCCCTGAGCAAACCGCGGGAGGGGTCAACGAACAGGTCCATGGATGAATTGAGAAGACGCGTGGAAGAACTTGAAAAAAACAAGCAGACAGATGAATGAACTCCCCTATTGTTTTAGGAATAAAGTTTTATATACTGTTTATATGGCTCATACACATTAATAATATCTCATTCATCGTGCATTAATCACGGCCAAGTAACATTGTTTTTAACTGTATGCTCAGGAGGCATCTGTGAATAAAAATGTCACCATAATCCTTGGTTTATTTGTAGCAATCATCCTGCTGGCAGGAGCCTTCTCCGGCGGATTCATCGCCGGACATCTTTTACCTGGAACCGGTCAGACACCCTTTCTGAGCGACATCCTCCCATCCTCGCCCACCGTGGCACCCGACCAACAATCCGCAACGCCGGCTGAGCTGCAATCCCTCTTCGCTCCATTCTGGGAGGCGTGGAACATCGTCCATACCCAATACGTGGAGCAGCCCGTGGATGATCTCGCGCTCATGCAGGGCGCCATCCGCGGCATGATGGAAGCGCTGGGTGATGAGCAAACCCTCTATATGGACCCGCAACTGTATTCAGACGAGACACAGTTTATGCAGGGCGAATACGAAGGCATCGGTGCTTATGTGGATATGGATGGAGAATATCTCACCATCGTCAGCCCGATCGCTGGTTCACCTGCGGAGCTGGCTGGACTGCATCCCGGTGATAAGGTGATCGCCATCGATGGGGTAGATATGACGGGCACCCCTCCCGAAGAGGTCCGCTTAAAGGTGTTGGGCCCGGAAGGGTCAACGGTCACTTTAACGGTAAGACGCGAAGGGGAGGCTGAACCGCTGGAGTTTGTTATCACGCGCGCCCGTATCACGATTCACACCGCGGAAGGGAAAATGCTGGAAGACGGCATCGCCTACGTGGATATTAATATGTTCGGAGACAAGACTACACAGGAGTTGCGCGCGACGCTCCAAAACCTGATGAAACAGAATCCGAGAGGCATGATCATCGACCTGCGCAACAACCCGGGTGGATACTTGAATACGGCCATAGAAGTCTCTTCGGAATTCATTGAAGAGGGCATAATTATGTATGAGCAGTATGGAGACGGCAGGCGCGACCAGTATGAGGCACTTGGAAACGGGCAGGCAACCGACATACCGATCGTGGTGCTGATCAATGAAGGCTCGGCCTCTGCTTCTGAGATCCTGGCGGGCGCATTGCAGGATTACGAACTTGCCACGCTGGTCGGAGAGAAATCCTATGGCAAGGGCTCCGTGCAGAACTTGCAGCCGCTCTCGAACAATCAGGGCGCAGCCCGTGTCACCATTGCCAAGTGGCTCACCCCGAAGGAACGCGCCATCGATCACGTCGGTTTGCAGCCAGATGTTCATATTGAAATGGCACCTGAGGATTTTGTATCAGATCAAGACCCACAGCTAGATGCAGCGGTAGAAACATTGAATGCCATCATTAACGGAAACCCGATTCCAACCTCCATGCCAACCCCGGTTCTCACACCCACCCCCCTGCCTTAATTTGAAAGGAAGTGAAACATGTTTTTCTTTGACCCTGTCTATCTGATCTTTATGATCCCTGCCTTCGTTTTGATGGGGATTACCTCATGGTATGTACGGCATACCTACAACAAATGGAGTCAGGTGCGAGCCAGCAGTGGTCTCACCGGCCATCAGGCCGCGCAAAGGTTGGCCTCAACTGGTAATCTTTATGGTGTGCAAATTCAGGGCACGTCCGGACAACTCAGTGATCATTACGACCCGCGCAACAAAACCCTGTTCCTTTCCCAGGGGGTTGCAAACAGCCCATCGGTAGCTGCAGTAGCAATTGCCGCGCATGAGCTCGGTCATGCCTTGCAGGATGCTGAAGAATATTTTCCGATGAAGATC
>DASWKT010000143.1:0-6226 GCA_036396515.1 Anaerolineales bacterium
AGGGGCCAGGTATAGAACAGGAGGAAAAACGCGCCGAGACCAAGCAACATCCAGGCGGTCGCGCTAAAGCCTGCATACCAGATCAAATACAGACCCAAAACAAGCGCTATCACAGCAGTAACCGCAAAATATGTGAGATGCTGGCGCTTGCTCATCAAGCCACTGGCTATGGGTTGCGCGCCATATATGTTACGGTAGTAATTATCCTTATCCACCCCGCGCATGAAGTCAGTGTAATCATTGAAGATATTGTTGCTTGCGTGGGCAAGGATCAGGCCCAGGGTGAGGACCAGCCAGGGCAGGAAACTGAACGAGTTGTCTCGCCAGGCAAAAAGTCCCGCGAGGGCCGCTGAGATAAACGTCATGATGAGGACAGCTGCGCGGGTCGAAATCAGCCATTTTGAAATGACATCCAGCTGATCCCATTCAGGTTTCGAAACTTCAGGAATTACATTAAGGGCTTTGCGCCACATTGCAAAATTCATGTCGGACTCCTTGGGTGATTTTGGATAATTATACCTATTCCAGTCCAGTTATTTTGAAAAACTGACAATTGTCAGCAGAATTCGGGAAAAACATCCATCCTCGGGATAGGGTTGGCTTCGGAAGGGCAAATGAAACATCGCTTAGATGCGATTCATTTGTTCACGTATTACGCGTCGGCTCAGTCAGGAGAGTTCCTGAAGTGGGAAGCGTAAAGAAGAAGGTTGACCCTTTTCCCGGTTCGGATTCGACCCAAACCCGGCCTCCATGAAATTCCACGATCCGTTTTACCAACGCAAGCCCAACACCCGTTCCTTCAGTCTGCCCATCCAATTTATCGAAGAGACCAAAGATCCGGTCTTTGTATTGAGGTGAGATCCCGATGCCATTGTCGCGTACGAAAAATACTGGCTTACCTTTCAATTCGCCCTGCTGACCAATTTCGATCCGAGGCGAGGGCTGGTCACCCATGAATTTAGCAGCATTATCGATCAGATTCTGCAACACTTCGTGGATGCGTTGGCGGTCCCCGAATATGGTTGGCAGATGTTCATTTACACGCACACTGATGCCACGTTGCGAAATGCGGCCATGGATAAGCTCCAGCGCTTCTGCAATGAGCTCATTGAAACGAATCTCTTGGGGTTTATTGGTCACCCGTCCTATGCGCGAGAGTTCGAGTAAATCATTCAACAGCTGCTGCATCTTCTCGGCTGCATCACTGATACGCTTAATATCAGACTCAAGGCGCAGGATGTTGCCGCTGCGCGAATCTTCCTTGATGAAACCAAGAAACCCTTTGATGGTAATAAGCGGCGACTTCAAATCGTGGGAAACGGTATAGGTAAAGCGCTCCAGTTCGGCATTCTTTGCTTCGAGCTCCTCAATAAGTTTTTCGCGCTCAGATTCCACCCAGGTGCGAATCGACACATCACGTACCATCGCCAAGACTGTATCCCTGCCTGCAGAAGCAATCCGCGCTTCAAAGGTCCGATTCTCACCTCCCTGTTGAAGTTGATATTCAAAAGCGCTGACGTGGCCGGATTCCAGCGTGCGGCCTATGGCAAAAGCGGTTTGTTCCGCCAAAGGCGGCAGGACCTGCGCAATGGTTTTCCCGATGAATTCTTCCGGAGGAAGCAGCGGTTCGTTAACGACCGAAGGTATGAATTGCAGGATGGTGCCGTCGCGGCTCAGTTCAAAAGTCATATCTGGTATGGCATCCAGCAAAGCGCGTGTTCTAGCCTCGCTGAGCTGTAAGGCCTCCTGTGCCTGCTTCAGAGGCGTTATATCAAGCTGGGTTCCCCACATACCGATCAGATTTCCATCCTGGATCACCCCAATCGCCGTATTCAGAAAATAAACGATCTGTCCATTCAGGGTGACTTCCTGCGTTTCGCGATCCGTGCTGCGATAACCGGATTCGACCAACTGCAGTGTTGATTCAAAATTAAATTGGCTTATCCTTCCACCATATAAATCTATGAGACGGGTGCCAATGATATGAGCTCTACTCGCATACCCGTACATGCGCGCGAGCGACTCGTTGCAATCCTGAACATAACCGGTGCCGTGGATGAGCTGAACCTGTTCTTCGGGCGGGAGTTCGGTTGGGATCGGCTCATCAAAGCCAAGGAACCAGATGCCTTCCACGCTTGTCTCCACAAAATTACGGTATTTTTCCTCGCTCGATTGCAGAGCGAGCTGAGCCCTTCTTTGTTCTGTCATGTCATAGAACATGGATAAGATCACAGGCTGTTCGCCTGCATCAATCAGCTCATGAAATGCGGCTGTGATCCGTTTTTCGCCATTCTCGTTGGTGAATTCATATACAGGATTGTGCAGGGACTTTTTCTTTAGAATTTTTTCAGCAAATTCCCGGCGCTCTGCCTCGCTGTCCCAGATCGTCCATTTCAGCGCTGTGGAGCCAATTGCCTCTTCCGCGTTGTAGGCTGTAAGCTTCCAATACGCCTCATTGGCATCCAGCAGACGTCCATCCTTGAGAGCAGTGATCGAGATGGCTACCGGGCTGATCTGAAAGATCTTACGGAATCGCTCCTCCCCCTCCCTTAATGCCTGTTCAGCCCGTAAACGCCCGGCAAATTCTTCGCGCATTTTTTCAAGACTCTGGCGCACGGTATTGACCAATAAGAACGCGAGCAGCGTCAGAAAGCTGAATATGGCTGTCAAATCCCTTGCCATGTTAATGGGAGGATCAGTGTGGATGGCTCGCAAGCCTCGTGATTCTGCAATCGCCAATATCCAGATAAAGACAATGCTCATCATGGAAAGAATAATGGAAATCTGCCAGTTCGTAAGAAGTGCCGCTGTCAGGATAATGAGCATATATACAACGATCGCCACATCGCGCACACCATCCGCGTTCCATGCCTGGAATGACATGCCAACCCAGGCCGAGAACACCAGGACGATCGCGGCTTGTTGTACATAACCCTGTCTCAGGACGAACAAAAGGATAAATTGAAGAAGGAGCAGACCGACCAGTACGGCTGAGGTGGAACTAAACCATGTTCCCCCAGCCCAAAGACGAAGAATAATCAATAGCGAATCAATAACGATAATACTTACGATGATGGCAAAAAGGAATTTGGCGGTCGTCTCGCGCTGCTCCAACCCAAAGAGCGGTCTGAATAACCGACGAATCGAATCGAGTTTCATGCTTCCAATCCTGTGTGGGGGGAGTATATCATGGTGATAAATGACACGAGTGGAAGGAAATATCTACAGGGATGCAAACTTGGAATTCTTTGATTGAATGTTTGAAACGTATCGGAAAAGGATTTGTTTAGCCATTCCCATTAGGCCATGCTCGCTCATAAGAAGATATGATCTGATCCCATAGGGAATTCATTTCATGGTCTATCGTCTGGAATTCAGGGTGAGCCACGAACCACGCCAGTGAACGTCTTAATCCCTCTGCCCAGTCCACTTCACAAACGAAATCGGGAACAAAGCGCTTGATCTTGCTGTTATCAAATACAACGCTATTGGATTTATCACCGGTCAGACTTCCAATTGCATCGGGCCAGTAGGCCGCAATGAGCTCGGAGGAGATGTGAACCATGTTCGGTTCCAAGCCGAGGGCCTGATACGCTTCGAGATGAATCTGATTCCAGCTGAGAACTTCATCCGACGTTATTTGAAAAGCTTCACCGATCGCTCTTGGATTCCCCAACAGCCCCACCAGGCCTTTCGCAAAATCAGCATTCCACGTAAGCACCCAAAGCGACGTTCCATCTCCAGGGGCAATGACTTTCTGCCCGCGCTTCATGCGATCTATCACCGTCCAGGGATTGCGCCAGCTCGAGACACCAAACGGAATCTGTGTGGGACCATACGTATGAGAGGGGCGGATGATCGTAACCGGAAAACCTGTGTCTAGATAGGCATACAGCAATCGGTCTTCGCAGGCGATCTTGTCCCGTGAGTATTGCCAGTACGGATTCTCAAGCGGCGTTTGTTCGGTGATAAGATAATTCTTGGGTGGTTTCTGATAGGCAGAAGCAGAACTAATGAAGACAAATTGATCGGTCTTCTCGCGAAAGAGCCGCAGGTCACGTTCAATGTCGTCCACCGAATAGGCAATGTAGTCCACCACCGCGTCGAAACGGTGACCAGACAACAGCGACGCGAGCTGCGCTTCGTCAGCGTGGATGTCGCCTTTGAGCAGGGTTGCTCCTTCAGGCGATGGATGCTTCGTCGAGGCGGAACGATTCAAGATAAAAAGCTCGTGCCCGCGCGATACAACAAGATCCGAACAAGCTGAACTGATAATGCCTGTACCGCCGATAAAAAGTATTTTCATTAGCCTTCTCCCATTTCAGGAATTGGTTGTACCAGTACGCGATTTGCCAGATAACTTTCCGCCGAGAAGATGATAAGCGCAAGCCATACAAGTCCAAACCCGACCAGGCGGGATTGATCGAAGGGTTCGTGATAGATCAAAACACCGATCAAAAACTGCAAAGTCGGCGCGATATATTGGAGGATGCCCACGACTGTTAAAGGAATCTGCTTCGCTGCGGAGGCGAACATGAGCAGAGGGATGGTCGTCACCAAGCCTGCACCAATCAGGAGAATGTCAATCAGCGCGATATCGTGCAGGAAAGCGCCTGTATTAGTGAATTCAACAACAGCCAGATAGATCAGTGCAACAGGGAAGACAATTCCTGTTTCGAGCGTAAGCCCATAAAGCGAGCCAAGGGGTGCAAGTTTCTTAACGAACCCATAAAAGCCAAAGGTAAAAGCCAGAGTCAGAGCAATCCAGGGCAAACGTCCATAGGCAAGGGTGAGATAGAGCACGCCTGCCGCGGCCAGGGCAACCGGAATCCATTGCACCGGGCGCAAACGCTCACGCAGGAAGATGACACCCAGCAGCACACTGAGAAGCGGATTGATGAAATAGCCAAGACTGGTCTCAACAATGAAGCCCGCATTGACCCCCCACACGTATACCAGCCAATTGATAGTAAGCAGAACCGCTGCGATGGAATAAATAACTATATTCTTTGAGGTCAGCGCGGCGGAACGAAAGTCCTTCCACTGTTTGGTGAGCCAGATAAAGGCAATTAGTAAAATGAACGACCAGCCAATGCGATGCCCGATCACCTGCGAAGCTGGAACCTGCTGGAGCAGCTTCCAATAAATGGGGAAAAATCCCCACAACGCATACGCGGCGATGCCGTTCAAGATGCCTTTGTTCATGGATCTCCTCTAGAGGTGAATAGGAATACGTAATTTCGAGGATAAATAGTCTATGTTACCCTGAGCGGAGTAGCATCAAGTCGAAGGAGCAGCGAATGGTCTCGCCGCGAAGCGGCGAGATTCTTCGGTCGTGGCGCCAAGGCGCCACTCACTCAGAATGACATGCAATGTCTCTGAGTATAATTCTAATATGGTTCTACTGCATTTGATCCCATTTGCACTTTCTGCGTGGCTAGGCCTATTTTTACTCGGGAGAGGCACACATCCACGCCTGCAGCTTACCGGCTTGGGATTGCTTTTTTATGCAGCAGCGCTTGAAATCAACATTCCCGGCATCTCATTTGCTTTACGATTATTACCACCTGTCCTTTGGGTCGGTGCGATCTTATATCTTGATCAACGCATTATCGACAGCCATCCGATCCTGTTTACCCTCTGGAAATGGCTGCTCCTGCCAGTGATATTCCTGCTCGGTGGATTCTTTCTGCTCGAGCCAGCAAGTGCTACGATCTTTCCATTCTCGTGGATCTCTTTCCTGATCGGACTCACACCTCTTATATGGACTCTGATCCTGATTCCGGACTATCTGGCTTTTCTTCGCCCGAGGCAGGTGACAGGACTCCTGTTTACCGCAACATTATTCTTCACGCTGGGTGAAGCATTTCTGCTCTTCCCCATTGTGTGGCCGCTACAACTATATGCTCTCCCTGCCATTGGGATAGACTTACTCCTTCTCGGGTTCTGCATTGCGTGGTTCGACGCCTTCGATGAGGGTGAGACCTTGCTGCCTAGTATGATTCGTTCCCTTGCATTGACTCTCATACTTGTATTGATCTTCGCGGGGCAAGTCGGTTTCGTCATCGCCATCCAGACGGGCCCCACCGAAGGAATGCGCACGCTTCTGATTACAACAATCTTTGCATCCATACTCATCGCGGTGTTTGGAAATACATTGGAAAACAAACTGGATGGATTTGCGTTTTCAAACATCCAGGCCGTTCGCGAGGCACGGGCGCGTCTC
>DASWKT010000144.1:0-3482 GCA_036396515.1 Anaerolineales bacterium
GTTCAATCTGCTTGAATTTATTATGGAGGACAAAATGTCCAAGTCTGATCCGAACGCACCCAAACGACTGGCTCTGATTGCCAGCAAAGGTACTCTTGACTGGGCCTACCCCCCGTTCATCCTCGCCAGTGCGGCTGGCGCAATGGGCTGGGAGGTAGGCGTTTTCTTTACCTTTTTTGGGCTCACTCTGCTCAAACCGAAATTGACGACCGCCGTCACGCCTGTCGGCAACCCTGCCATGCCAATGAAAATGCCCTTTGGCCCCGAGGGATTCCAGAATATCAACTGGCCCATCCCACAAATGATCATGACCAATGTTCCTGGATTCAATGCACTGGCGACCAGTCTGATGAAACAAACCTTTCATAATAAAGGCGTCGCTACCATCGAGGAACTGCGCGACATGTGCGTGGAAATGGATGTCCGCATGATCGGCTGCCAGATGACGATGGACGTCTTCGGCTTCAAGCGCGAAGACTTCATCAAAGAGTGTGAGATTGGCGGCGCGGCCACCTTCCTGGAATACGCCGCTGACGCGGATGTTCAACTGTTCATCTAGTTAAGGAAAATGGTATGTCCACTCTTTCATTTGAAACTGATAACACACAAAGCACCTCGGTCATGAAAGTCAAAGGCCGCGTCGACTCAGACAGTGCTCCTGAATTGGATGCCAAGCTCACTAAACTCTTGAATGACGGTAGGAACAAAATTGTTCTTAATCTACAGAATGTGGACTTTCTTTCTTCAGCAGGCCTGCGGGCCATCGTTAAGGCCTATCAAGGAGCAAAAAAAACTGGTGGGGATGTTCGACTGGCAGCAGTTTCAGAACCGATCGAAGTTATTTTGCGTACGGTTGGCATGATGCAAATGCTCAAGGTGTATCCAACCGATCAGGAAGCAATGGCAAGTTTCTAAATATTGTCTGGGAGGGCACTTATGTGGAAGACTAACGACGTGGATGTAAAGAAGATCCTTTACGTTCAAACGCACGGAAGCGCGACGCCAGAGCGCAGCGCGACTCCTTTCTTTCTCGCGACCGCGGGTGCGGCCATGGACAACGAGGTGTGCATCTATTTCACTATGAATGGCCCGCAGTGTTTAGAGAAAGGCGCGCCCGAGAAAATTGTTGTGCCTCGAAAAGGGGGAGGTGGGAAGGAGCTCAGATACTTTATTGATCAGGCACTGGAAATGGGCGTTCGCCTGTTCGTCTGCCAGCCTTCGTTGGATCTGCATGGCTACACCATGACCGACATGATCGAAGGCGTCGAGATGATTGGTGGCGCGGCGTTCAACGACATGGCTGTCCGCGCCGACGCGGTGATTTCATTCTAACTTTCCTGCTACAGAGTCGCTGAGACACAGAGAAAAATAAATCTCTGTGCCTCTGCAGCTCCGTGGCTAAGTCCAGGAGGCATTCGTGCCAACTACTCTCGATAACTGGAATCCAGGCAAAGCCGAGGATCGTCACTCGGATGTAACATACGAGGAAAAGGAGCGCCTCTTCCTCGAAGTCAAAAACGACATCCGCTATAACGACTTTCTCTACGGATGTTATGAGTGTGGTATTTGTGTTTCGGCTTGCCCCTCGGCGCGCTTCTATGATTTCAGTCCGCGTGTCATTGCGCAAGCCATCGCACGCGAAGACGTAGAACGTGTCTACGACATTATCACCGAAGATATTTGGAACTGCGCGCAATGTTTCTCGTGTGTGCGCTGTCCACGGCAAAACAATCCTGGTGGACTGGTAACAATCCTGCGCGAGGTATCCCTCAAGAACGGAATGCAAGAGTCAAAAGATGCTTTACAGGGCTACAGCCGTGTAATTTATAAAGTTATGCTCAAAGGCAACCAGGTTTCGCCCGACATGCTCCAACCTGATTTCTTCCCCGATTGGGGTCCATGGGTAAAGAACTTCAGCGATAACATGCTCGTTTGGCGCAAAGCTATTCCTATGGATTCCATCCGCGGTCTCACCGATATTGCCTGGCGCACAGACCGAAAAACCTTGCTCGAACTTTACACAATCTGGTTCGAGTCTGGCAACATGGAGATTATCAAAGAGCTCGATGAAGGTTTGTATGATCTGCTTTCAGATGTCATGCAAGAGGAATTGGAAGAAGGATAGACGAAAGAAGATCGCTTCAATCTCCACCCTAAACCTGATGCCGTTTTATTGGTAGTTTTCTACACCTGAACGATCGGAGAGCTAAATGGCTGACTCAACCTTTACACCTGTCGAACAAATCCGTGAGAAGAAATCCCACCCCGTCACGCGCGACGCGGGCACTGCGCCGACACGTGACATGCATGAGACTTTATTTGAACTTGAAGCCAAGGGTGAAATTATCGTTCAAAAAGTCCCTGAGCCATACATCGAATTTACGACAAAATACGGACGTACAAAAAAAATCCCGATTGAACACACCTGGCATCATAAGTCCTGTGGTCACTGTGGACATATTCCTGGCTATGCCTCCTCCATCCTGTGGCTTCACCGCCAGTTTGGGTTGGATTATCACGATCCCACCGACCAAACCTCCTGCACAGGTTGGAACTACTATGCCTCAGGCGCATCCAACGCTGTGGGACAAGCCGCGGTAATGGCGCGTAACTTCGCTGCCGCTTATGAGACGGGATATTTCCCGATGATCCATTGTGGGACCAGTTTTGGGCATTATAAGGAAATCCGTGAACAACTTGTCCATCACAAGGAGTTGCGCGATGAAGTGCGCCGCATCCTCGGCAAGATGGGGAAACCCCTCGTTATTCCCGAAGAAATCGTTCACTATAGCGAATGGGTTTACGCGATGCGTCACCGGTTCGCCGAACGCCAACTCGTGGACATGAGTTCTATCACTGCGACAGTTCACCCTGCTTGCCACTACTACAAAATTGTCGCCGAGGACGCCATTTACGACCCTGAAATCTACGGCGGACAACGCACCGCTGTTGTCACTGCCTTACTTGAAACCCTTGGAATCAATGTTGCCGATTACTCCACGTGGTTCGATTGCTGCGGATTTGGTTTTCGTCACGTTTTGGTGCAACGTGACTTCACCCGTTCATTTGCAGTCCTTCGTAAGATCGAAGTGATGAAGAACGAAGTCAATCCTGATTTGACCGTGACTCATGATACAGGTTGTGTGACCACGTTGGACAAGAGTCAATTTGCTGCGAAAGCACATGACCGCAAAGTTGGGATACCTGTTTTATCCGACGCGCAGGTTGCTGCCTTGGCGATGGGCGCACATCCCTTCCGCGTTGTGCAGTTCCACTGGCACTCCACGGACTGGCGTCCCTTCCTTGAAAAACTTGGAATCAATTGGCAGAAATATTGGGATGAATTCCAATCCGACCTCGACGCCATCCGCGCGGGCACGAAATCTGGAATCACCTGGCAGGACGCGGACCAACCGATCGCGTTGACTGCTTAGTAAAAAAGAAATTCCGCTGGTCGAGTAGGCGGCGTTCGTCCGCCGTAT
>DASWKT010000145.1:0-10045 GCA_036396515.1 Anaerolineales bacterium
CTTCACCCTTTCCACCGGATAGATCGTACCTGCAATGGTCAAGAATCCAAAGTCACAGGGCTGGCCTCCCCCACCAGGGTAAAAAGCAGTGCGATCCAGAATGATGGCACGCTGCTCCTGCAAAACAGAAGTTATAGTCGCGTCGAACTCTGTCAAATAACTATCGGTTTGATACAAAAGTTCTGTCAGCATGGCTCTACCAGGCGTAGTTTACTAGCATTATCTAAATCAGCCAATAGGAAAAATATGCGCTTACACGCCATTGATGCATCCTGCATACTTGGTCATTCATCGGAGGCAGATATGAATCCAAAACTGATTGTTATTAATCGCAAAACTTACAACAGCGTTGACGAAATGCCGGATGATGTTCGCAAACAATACGAAGAGGCAACGAGCACGCTAAAGGATGACAACAAGAATCACATTCCGGACATTTTTGAAAGCATGAACATCCCTGCTGATAAGGATAGAGATGGATTGCCTGATCTATTTGAAAACATCACATCAAACGTTATCATCTCAGGCAGCACGAAAATTATCGTTGATGGAAAAGAATTCAACGGCCTTGAAGATCTGCCGCCTGATATCCGTGCCAGATACGAACAGGCGATGGGCCAACTGGCTGCAAACCAAAATAGGATACCGGACTTTTTGGAAGGAATGGTTAATACTCCGCGGCAGACTACACATGTCGAGACAAGTTTTGGAACGGAAACTCCGCGTCGCCCCAAGTCCTCACCTGCACTCCCTGACACCGCCCGTGATTTGCTAAGCAAATCGAGTATCGACTGCGGCTTAGGACAAGCCTTTGCCTGTCAGCCAGACGATAGCGCCTGATACCTCGAATGGCTGGATGCTCACGCTCGTTGGACTCCTTGTCCTGCTCTTATGCATTGGCCTCGCCATCATTGGTTGGATGGCATTTCTTCTTTGATTATTAGCGTTTGATTAGAATTTCACAAGTTGCTTGACTTTGATTTTGAATTTCTGTATAGTAATCTCGATACGAAAAGAAATGGCACGGCTGCCCACCGGCACGCGTGCCTTTTGTTTGTTAGCACTTTATTCCAATCGTCTAAGGAGAAGAATGATCCAGGTCAATGGTCTCACTAAGGACTATGGCGCGCGCCGCGCCATAGAAAACCTGACCTTCGATGCCGAACAGGGAGAGATTGTCGGCTTTCTCGGGCCTAACGGCGCCGGCAAGACTACCACAATGAGAATCCTCACCGGGTACATGCCCCCCACTGATGGAACAGCAACAGTCGCTGGGTATGACGTCGTGGAAGAATCGCTTGAAGTCCGCAAGCGCGTGGGGTACCTGCCGGAAACTGTTCCGCTGTACACGGATATGACCGCGCTTGAATACCTCAAGTTCATGGCGGACCTGCGGCATATTCCCAATTCAAGAGAGCGTGCTTATGAAACCTTGGAGCAGGTCAACTTAAGTGAGCGTGCTGACGGGTATATCGGAAACTTTTCGAAGGGGATGCGCCAGCGTATGGGCCTCGCTCAGGCGTTGATCCATCGCCCGGAAGTCCTCATCCTGGATGAACCAACCATTGGCCTCGACCCCGCCCAAGTCGTCGAGATGCGCAGCGTGATCCGCGAGATCGGGAAAGACCGGACGGTACTGCTTTCCACTCATATTCTCCCGGAGGCACAACAAATCTGCGACCGCGTGTTGATCATTAACAAAGGAAGTATTGTCGCCGAGGACACACCTGAAAATCTTCAGTCACGCCTGGTTGGTTCGCAACGCGTCGTCCTGCGGGTGCGCGGCGATTCTGATGGCTTAACCGCCAAGATCGCAAAGATCAAGGGCGTGCGCGACGTTGAGGGCAAATCCGACGGCTCGATCGAATTCGAATTTGCCGCAGGGCAGGATGTTCGCCCGCAGGTGGCCAAGGCCGTCGTCCAGGGCGGATATGACCTGCTTGAAATGAGACCCATCGGGATGAGCCTGGAAGAGATCTTCCTCGAACTCACCCGCGATAATGCTTCTGGCAAGAAATCTTGATGAGGTATCCATGCGAAATATTTGGACCATCGCAAAGCGCGAATACAATCATTACTTTATCAGTCCTATTGCTTATGTCGTGGCCTTCATGATCCTGCTGACCATCGGGATCATTTTTGCCATAAACATTTATTTCTTCATGCAAAATGCTTTCCAATCCTTTGGTCAAACGCCGGATGTGTCTTCACTAACAGGGGCATTTGCATTTCTGCTGGTGTTATCGGTGCCCGCTCTCACCATGAGACTGGTCTCTGACGAGGCACGCATGGGAACACTGGAATTGCTCCTTACTGCTCCCCTGCGCGACTTTGAGCTGATCGCCGGAAAATGGCTGGGAGCCTTCCTCTTTATATTGACAATCCTCGCCATGACACTTGTCTACCCTATTATCTTGAACAATCTGGTTGATCCAGGTATTGACCAGCAATTGATGATGTCATCTTATCTCGGCGTCATTTTAGTAGCCGCGGCCTTCCTTGCACTGGGTGTCGGAATCTCCGCCCTGTTCACAAACCAGGTGGCGGCCCTCTTTGTCACCCTCAGTGCCTTTGTCTTTTTATGGTGGCTGATCGGCTTTCCTGCCAGCGTAGTACAGGGCAGCGCAAGTGAAGTGTTGCAATACCTCGATATGAAAACACATTTCTATAATGCACTCAACGTCGGAAATATTAAACTTGCTGACCTCGTGTACTTTGTCAGCCTGATCGCCCTCGGTTTATTCATCGGCACAACCGCTGTTGAAACCCGGAGATGGCGCTGATGAACAACAAAAAAAATCAGCCGGCCTGGCGTGCTTATACTTTTTTAGCGCTGATCATCGCCGCTTTGGCCTGTATCGCGACCTTTTTCATTGCGATTATCCGCGGTTTGGCCTCGCTGCAGATCTTCACCGTAGCGAACATCGATAACCTGAATCGTTACTTGCTCATCAGCGCAGGCATCCTCATCCTGGCACTGGCGTTGTACGCCGTCTTTGAGCCGGATCGAATCAGCCGGTTCATTTCAGGCAGACAAGCCCGTTACGGAAGCAATGCGTTGATCATGTCCATTGCCTTTATAGGCATCCTCGTTGTCGGGAATGTTCTCGCGTATCAAAACCCCGTGCCCATTGCGGACCTGACGGAAGATAAGGCCAACACGCTGGCTCCTGAGTTGGTCACTGCGCTTGAAAAACTCCCCGAAAAAATAACCGCAACCGGCTTCTTCTCCCAAAACATGAGCACGGAAAGCGCAGATCAGTTGTTGAGTAACATAAAAGCCAGCAGCAATGGCAAATTCGAATACCAATTTATTAATCCTGATCGCGACCCGCAAACCGCGCGCGATGCCGGGGTCACTGGTGACGGCAAAATCCTGCTGCAAATGGGCGACCGCAAAGAGATCGCGGCATTCGCCAGTGAGTCTGAAATCCTGAAAGCAATGCTGCGCCTTATCAACCCGGGCAGCAGTGCTGTTTACTTCCTTGCTGGTCACGGTGAACATGATATCGAACAGAGTGGCGACGCATCCATGACCCGCGCAAAAGATATACTGGAGAGCAAGAACTACGCGGTAAAGCCTCTCAACCTCTTGGTTGATAACCAGATCCCGGAAGATGCCAGTGTGATCGTCATAGCCGGACCCATTAAGCCGGTTTCGGAGAATGAAGTAAAGCTTCTGAAAGACTATCTCGCCAACGGCGGCTCACTGATTGTTATGGAGGATCCCTCCATCCTGACGGAATTTGGTGATGAAAGCGATCCGCTTGCCGACATGCTCTCCAAGGATTGGGGCACGACCTTCAACAACGATATTGTGATCGACCTCAACAGTCCCCAGCCCACGACCGCCGCGGCTGCCTATTATGATTCGACTCATCCAGTAACACTGAATACCAATAATCTTGTTACCTACTTCCCGTTCACGCGCAGCCTGAATATGGCGGAGTCAATGGAAGGGGTAGCACTCAACCCACTGGTTCAAACAAAGGAAAATTCCTGGGGTGAAACCGATTTTGAAAGCCTTACGCAGGGTGGAGGTCCACCGAGTTTCGATGAAAGCGTCGAAAAGCAGGGGCCCTTAACCCTTGTTGTAGCCGGTGAAAACACGACAACCAAGGGGCGTGTCGTTGTATTCGGAGGTTCCAACTTTGCCATAGACCCAAACTTCGACGCATATGGTAACGGCGATATGTTTGTCAATTCTGTAGATTGGGCCGCTGAACAGGAGGACCTCACAAATATCACTCCCAAAACGCCAACGCAACGCACCTTCATTGTTCCATCATCATTGCAGTGGATCATGATATTACTCGGCTCGATCTTGATCATTCCGGGGCTGGTGATATTCGGAGGTGTCGCAACATGGCTTAAGCGCCGGCGGCAGGGATAAGGCCATATGCGGCGCTCGACGGTTGTATATCTCGTGCTCCTGCTTGTGCTGGCAGGTGTCTATTACTATCTCAATAATCGTGAACAACCTGCAGACATTACGGTGACACTCGAGCCTGAATCAGAGGTCTCATACTTGTTCACAGCAGAAGATGGCCTGCCAACAAGTATCCGCATTGAGGCAAAGAACGGAGAAACAGTTGAGGTTGCGCGGGATGCAGATGAGGCCTGGGCCCTGATCCTGCCCATCGAAGCCACAGCAGACCAGGCAGCGGCGGAAGCAGCCGCCAGCCAAGTCGCCACCCTGCGCATTTTGGATCGTGTCCCGGACGTAGATCCTGAAATCGTGGGATTAAGCATCCCTGAATACACGTTGGTCATCCGCTTCACCAGCGGCGTGGAACGAAAAGCCGAGATCGGTGTTATCACCCCCACAGAGAGCGGGTACTACGTTCGCAATGCAGATGGTGAAATCGTTATCGTTAGCAAGAGTTCACTGGATTCACTCCTTGGGCTGTTGACCAACCCACCCTATCTGGAAACCCCACTCCCCTCCACTCCGGAGACTGGCAGTGAAACCGCCACGCCTACACCGTAACATTTCTGATTTTTTACACGTCTAGTAATTAGCAATGAAAAAGTATTGAATTTCACTTGAAAAAAGTGTATTCTAATAGAAAAAGAAAGATGGACTAGAGACGAATGGATGTAGATAAAATTTTGATGGTTGACGAAGAGGAAGAATTCCCCGCCATTGCACGTTTGATTGAGCTGGGGCGGCAAAAATCATACGTCACACTGGATGACATTCTTCACTTCTTCCCCGAAGCCGAACAGGATGTAGAACAGCTCGAAGAGGCCTTTTCGGCTCTATTGAGCGCGGGAATTCCATTTGTGGAAGATGCGACCACCGCGGAACCGACGGAAGATGAGCTTGTTGCTGTTGAGGCAAACGAGGCTGAACCTGAGGTTGATCTTTCCTTGGATGATTACCTTGCCAATATAGATACAGATGATACGATTGGCTTATACCTCAAGGAAGTTAGCCGAGTTCCACTTCTGACCGCAGAGGAAGAAGTGGAACTGGCCCAGCGCATCGAGCGCGGACGCATGGCACGTGAGGAACTTGCAAAAGGCAATTCCAGCCCGCGGCGCCGCACCGAGTTGCGCAAACTCATCGAAGATGGCTGGGCGGCTCGTGAGCATCTCATCACAGCGAACTCACGTTTGGTCATCTCTGTTGCGAAGAAATATATGGGACGCGGTGTTCCCTTCCTCGATTTAATCCAGGAGGGCAACATTGGCCTGATCCGCGCCACGAAAAAGTTTGATTATCGCCGTGGACATAAATTCTCCACCTACGCAACATGGTGGATCCGCCAGGCTGTCACCCGCGCCATCGCCGACCAGGGACGCACAATCCGCGTGCCTGTGCACATGGGCGACCAGATCAACAAACTTCTGCGCGTGCAGCACCAGTTGACCCAGCGGCTTGGCCGGGAACCCAGCGTTGAAGAGCTTGCCGTTGCATTGGATGTACCGCCTAAGAAGGTGGAGAATATGATCCAGGTCGCGCGGCGTCCGCTCTCGCTGGAAACCCCCACCGATGATGAAGAAGATTCCGTGCTCGGTGATTTCATCGAGGATGATGAGGCTCCCCCGCCTGATGACACCGCGACCTATAACTTGTTGCGCGAACATCTGGGTCAGGTGTTGAATGGATTGCCACCGCGCGAAGTCCGCATTTTGCAGCTGCGCTACGGCTTATTGGATGGACAGGCTTACACACTCGAAGAGGTCGGCCGTAAGATGGGCGTCACGCGTGAGCGTGTACGCCAGATCGAAGCGCAGGCACTCAGCCGCTTACGACATCCGTCTATCCGGCGGAAGTTGCGCGATTATCTGGGAGAATAAAATAACAATTGAATCGCAAACGGGACGAAACGAAAATCGTCCCGTTTGCATTTAAAATTGAGTCGAACCTTATGCTCTTCATCGATCAGCTCCTCAAACGTTGGAAAACACTCGATGAATCCTGGCGTTTTGCCATCACCGCGTTTTTAATTGCGCGGCTATTTTACGGCCTTTGGTCATGGACGATCCTGACTGTCCAGCCAATGGCCGTTCAAAACATTGATTTGTCGGGCGAACCTGTCCTTACTGTCTTCAATCTGCAAACCAGTGAAGTCTACGCGTATCTGCGTGAAATCAATGGACAAAGCCTTAAATTTCGCTCCTTAAGCGCAAATATGGTGACAGACCTGCAAACAGGCAGTATTTGGGATTCCTCCTCGGGAATGGCTCTGCAGGGTCAGTATAGAGGCTCGACGCTTGCACCAGCAAGAACCCCGCCATCTGAGATCTTTCCCTATCACGATGCAACACCGCATCCTGGCAGATGGCTGGCCATGTGGCAACGGTTTGATGCGAACTGGTATATTTCCATTGCCGAGAATGGCTACGGAGGCATACGGGGCGATGATCACTTTCCACCCTTATTTCCAGTGCTGATCCGATTGATACAACCGTTATTTGGAAGTGCATTTCTCGCGGGCCTTTTCCTATCTCACCTTGCGACTTTATATGCGCTCAAACTTCTGTATGATGGATTTCTCGAGTGGGGAGGAACTCCTGTTGGAAAACGCGCACTGTTCTTTATGCTGATTTACCCAACATCGTTTTTCCTGTTCAGCGTCTACACTGAATCGTTATTCCTTGTGACAGCATTGCTTTCCATTCGCTCTATGAGAGTCCGCTCATGGGCCTGGGCTGGCTTTTGGGCCTGCTGCGCGATCCTCACTCGGCTGCAAGGCGCAGCATTGTTACTTCCCATGCTTTATTTAATGTGGATGGATTACCCTTTCCTCCGAAAAGCTACGCACTGGATCGGTTTGTCATTGTCTGCTGCGGGCGGCTTGTTTTATCTCTATTTACGCTCACGACAAGTGTCCGACGGTGTCCTTCCCTTTGTGGAATCAGAATGGCATGCCCAGCTTGTCCCTCCCTGGGAAACATACTGGTATGCAATCCAGAACTTGGCTTCAGGAAATTTCACATTTATTGATGCCTTAAACTGGGCGGTGGTCACCCTCTTCATTGTTTTGCTCGCCGTAGGCTGGCGAAAGATACCCCTCGAATATAATCTATACGCGGCTGCCAGCCTGCTTATCATGTTAATAAGAATCGTCGATACACAGCCATTGATCTCGATGTCACGTTACTCACTGACTCTCTTTCCCGCGTTTTTTGTGCTGGGTCTGACAGGCGAGAATCCATGGATCCGCCGGATCATTGCTTACACATTCATGCTCCTCAATCTGTATTTAAGTGCACAGTTCTTTAGCTGGGGTTGGGTGGCATAGATTCTACACATAATTCCTCATGAAATCGCTCCGCTTTTTCCTGCCACGTATTGAATACATGTTATTTGCGGCAATGTTCCTGGGGATTGCAGCCAATGGGCACAGGATCCTGAACTTTGATGGCGACTTGCCGCGTCATATTCTGATGGGAGAGTTGATCCTGCAAACCCATCACGTTTCCACCACTGACATTTTCTCATTTCGCACTGTGGGTTATCCGAGTATTCCTCATGAATGGCTTACACAGGTGCTATTTGCCGGGGTCTATGATTGGCTCGGTCTGGGCGGGATTGTCCTGATTACCGCATTGATCATCATGCTAACCTGGAGCATCGTTTATTATGAAGCACTACGCAAATCGAACAGCCTCTTTGCGGCGATGACCTTTACCGTGCTCGCCGTAGGGGCAGCTCAAATCCATGTTCTTCCCCGCCCTCACATCCTTTCCTATATCTTGACCGCTATTTGGATTGCGTTATTGGAACGTATCGGCGAAGGCAAACAAAGGGCCGGGTGGCCGCTTCCACTCGTGATGCTGTTATGGGTCAACCTGCACGGCATGTTTGTGATTGGCATCTTTATCTGGGGAGTTTATCTGGCAGGAGATTTTCTCGATCATCCATCAAGAACCTGGTTCAGCAGCGCGAAAGCCAGAACGCTGATGATTGGCGGCGCTTTATCGCTGGTTACAACTCTATTTTCTCCTTCCGGGCCTCATATATGGACGGCGATTACGTCACTGGGAAGTAATACGTATATTACATCCAAAATCCCGGAATACCAATCTGCCAACTTTCATCTGCCGGAAACCTGGCCTTTCATTATTATTCTTTTATTGGTCTTTGTTGCTTTTGCACGCACAACTGAAAAGGTATCGTGGATCGAAATTCTTCTGGTTGTCTCATTTGCAGGATTTGCTCTTTATACCAGCCGGATGATCCCTATGTTTGCCATTGTGGCAACGCCCATTGCTGCAAAAGCGTTTGCTGGCTGGATGCAAAATGATTACAACCAAAGTCGATTGTTTATTATCGAAAAAAACATCCATAAGATAAATTCGTCGTCAAACGGGCTGATCTGGCTCCCAGTTGTGATCATTGGTGCCATCATGTTCTTCAATTCCGGTAAGGCCCTTGATTCTAAAGATCAGGCGGGCATTTTTGACGAACGGTTTTTTCCGGTGAAGGCGACAATGTGGCTACAACATCACCCCCAGAGAGGCCATATGTTTAATGAGTTTGATTGGGGTGGCTACCTGCTGTTGGAATTATGGCCATCTTACCAAATCTTTATGGATGGACATACTCATATTTATGGCGAAGAACTGACCCGGGAATACGAGCGAGTTATCACCTTGGACTCGGGCTGGGAGGAAATACTTGTCAAGTATGATGTTGCCTGGGTGATTGTGCGCGCCGATGCTGCTTTAGAAAGAGCACTTTCCGCATCAGGTAATTGGGAAATTGCTTACCGGGATCAAACCGCCATCATATTGATCCGAAGATGATCATTCTTCTTCACATGAACTACTGCCTGCTAAAAATGACTACACCCTCAGTCTCATACAGCATGTCCAGGGTGTTATCAGCATGCAGATGTTCCAGAAAATATGGAAACGTTCGTTGAATATCGAGCGGCTGGCAATTATCCACGCGCAAGAGCTTGGATACATAGATATAATCATATTGCGAACGGCTGACTACCGCATCCAAACAAGGGACATCGCCCGACGACAAACACTCTTGTACCGGATAGGTTGACTTCACATAAGTATTGAAATTTTGACCCTCAATCCACTCTGTCCCTTGCACAGTATATAAACTCTGCCTGCCTGTCAGCGCGGGGAACCATTCCAGGACCGAGTCACACGAGACCGAGGTGGTTCCTGTCAGGACCAGAAAGCGCGATTCGGCAGGCGTGTTCTTGCGGACCCAAGTCATAGCTTCCTGGTCAGCTGGATACAGAGTGGCATTTGAAAGTTGGAAGCCAAATTGATAGGTGGAAAAGATAAGATACAGGAATAAATAGATGAAAACGCTGCGCTCCATGGAAGAAAACTGATCGGACTGTCCGACATCGTTGCTGCTACCTTTTCCAACCGGCGCGTCGATGTCAGTCGCTCCGCTCTTTCGGCCCAACGCGGACAACGCCGCAAATACGACATTCACCAACCCGATGGCGGCAAGCATTGCCAGCGGAATCGCCGCCGGGCCCGCGGCGCCGCGTCCCTCCACAAAGAACGGGATGACCATCCATAACGGGAGCAGATAATCCCGGCGAATGAGGCGATC
>DASWKT010000146.1:0-6599 GCA_036396515.1 Anaerolineales bacterium
AAAAAATTGAAGGCATCGAGCATCTCGATAAGATCATTAATATTGACCAGTCGCCAATTGGTCGTACACCGCGCTCGAACCCCGGGACGTACACAGGCCTGTTCGACGAAATCCGCAAGTTGTATGCGGAGCTGCCGGAAAGCAAAATGCGCGGCTACAAGCCTGGGCGTTTTTCTTTTAACGTGCATGGCGGGCGCTGTGAAGCGTGCCAGGGACAGGGCGAATTACGAATCGAGATGCAGTTCCTGCCGGATGTATACGTGCCTTGCGATGTCTGTCATGGCAAGCGCTTCAACCGCGAGACCTTACAGGTATTGTTCAGAGACAAGTATTCCATTTCCGATGTGCTGGATATGACCGTGGATCACGCACTCGAGGAGTTCAAGAACTACCCGCCGATGCAAAACAAGCTGAAGTTGTTGCAGGAGGTGGGGCTTGGATATATCCGCATCGGCCAGCCGGCCACAACGCTTTCAGGTGGTGAAGCCCAACGTGTGAAATTATCCAAGGAGTTGTCGCGCCGCGCTACGGGGCGGACGCTCTATGTGCTGGATGAGCCGTCCGTAGGCCTGCATGCGGCAGATGTGCACAAGCTGATCGAGGTGCTGCAACGGCTTGTGGACACCGGCAACTCTGTTTTAATCATTGAACACAATCTTGATATCATAAAGGTTGCAGACTGGCTGATCGATCTTGGCCCTGAAGGTGGCGATAGAGGTGGTGAGCTGGTGGCAGAGGGGACGCCTGAGCAGGTGATGAAGAACAAGAAATCCTATACAGGGCAGTATCTGAAAGCCCACATGAGATAGATCGTGTTTCGTCCGCAGTTGAATTGCGGACGGAATGAAAGCGCGCTCCTCGGGCACGTTTCCCCAAATCAATAAATTCAGGTAGAATTGTTTCGCCATGCCACGGGAAAAATCACTTTCTGGTGTGCCTTTGCGTAAAAGGACAATAAAATGCTGAATCGAACTCCACCAAAATCCTCGGATGTCATCAATTCCTATCGAAAACGCCGCCTTCAAAGAGGACCGATGCTTATGTACGGAGCGATCGCACTGGTCGTTCTTGGGGTCATCCTGCTCCTCGTCTGGCTGACAAGACCCAACCAGCCTCTTGGAGTGCTCTTCGCAACGGATACCCCAACGCCCACCCTGACTTTTACCCCTACAAATACTCAACCTCCCAGCGAGACGCCAACGATCACTCCTACTGGGACCGCAACAATTACGTCTACACCTTCCGAACCATTCCCGTACATAATCCAGGAAGGGGACTCGCTCGATGCCATTGCACAGAGGTTCAACCTGGGCGAGGAGGGTATCCTGCTGATTCTTGATGAAAACCCTAATATCGTTAATAATAACAATGGTGTTATCTTTGTTGGACAGGAGATTCGCATTCCTCCTCCTGGAAGGACGCGGGCGACATCCACGCCTCTCCCGAATCTACCGCGCGGCACATTGATCGAATATCGGGTTCTGCCGGGCGATACACTGGCAGGCATTGCTGTGAGATTCAACAGCCTTGAACAAAATATTATTGATGAAAACGAGATAGAGAACGCCAACGCACTTCAGGTCGGGCAAGTTTTGCAGATCCCTGTAAACCTGGTGACCCCGACTGCGACGCTTCCTTCCACATCCACACCGGTTACACCCACAGCGGCCGCTGGTCAAGCTACAACTACCGCCACGAGAGCGGCGGGTGGAGCAAGTACGCCTGCTGCGGCTTGCGACTTTGAGGAAAATACGTCTTTTGTGACTCAACTCCAAACGCTGATTAACGATGAGCGCACCAGTAATAATCTGTCAGCGTTGAGCGTGAACGCAGATTTGGCCGCGGCCGCAAAGGCTCACGCCACTGATTTGCTCTGCAACAACTATCTCTCTCACGAGGGTTCAGATGGGTCAACACCTGAGTCTCGCGTGGAAACCCAAGGGTTTACTGCTTCCCTCGTTGTTGAGGATCTTTATGCAGCGCCTGTCAACGTGGGCGATCCGCAATCCGCAATCGACTGGTGGATGAGCGACCCGGCCAGCCGTGCGGATATACTGAACTCAAATACCACTGTGTTCGGCGTTGCATATGTCTCGTCCGAAGAAAGCATGCTTGGCGGTTACTTTGTGGTGGTCTCAGCAAAGCCGTAAAATCGCTGGACAAATCAATGACCCTCATGTAGAATATATAGCCTTCACAAAAGGAAGGCAAGAAATTTTTGGAGGAAGACCTTGGCTAATATCAAGTCTCAGATCAAACGAAATCGTCAGAATGAAAACCGCCGCCTGCGCAATCGCAACGTCCGCGGCTCAGCCCGCTCAGCCGTGAACCAGGCTCGCGCTGCCTTTGAAGAAAATGCCCCTGAAACAAAGGAAGCTGTCTTGAAGGCGATCAGCGCACTGGACAAAGCCGCCGAAAAAGGCGTGATCCATCGCAACAATGCCGCGCGCCGCAAAGGCCGCCTGATGAAACATCTTGCCGCCCTTGGCGATACACCTGTGAAAGACGAAGCGGCAACGAAAAAGACGACCGCGAAAAAAAACTGACAAGAAGTGATTCAGCATCTGTGAACAAACGGGAGTCGAAAGGCTCCCGTTTTTGTTCCCTGATATAATTTTCAAAATGTTCAACGACATCCAGCAAATCATCGAAGAAAAAATAAAAACCTATGCCGCCGCGAACGACATAACGCTTGCCGCGCTGAAATGGACCTCCATCCCTTTCTCCGGCGAATGGGGCATGTCAACATCGTTCTTCCAGACCGCGGCGGATGAAGCGCGGGCCGGAAAAGGGAAAAAGCTTCCGGTGCCACAAAGGGCCCAGGAAATCGCCGAGCAGGTCAGGGCCCAGCTCGGAAGCGTGGAGGGGATCAGCCGCGTTGAAGCAGTGAAGGGCTACCTGAATCTCTATTTCACGACATCCGAATACGCGCGGCGAGTGGTGGATGAAGTGCTCGCCTCGGGCGCGGGCTTCGGGCGGGGCGCGCCAAAGGATGAGCGCGTCATGGTCGAATACGCCCAGCCAAATACACATCACTCATTCCATATCGGGCACGCTCGCACCGCGATTTTGGGTGAAGTGCTTGCGCGATTGGTTGAGTTTGCGGGCTTTGAAACAATCCGCGCTACATATCCCGGTGATATGGGCTTGAGTGTAATCACCGTTGTGTGGGCTTATTACAAATTCTATAAAGGTCAGGAACCTGAAGGCATTCATGAACGCGGACAATGGCTGTTAAAGATCTACGTTGAAGCGACAACCTTGCTGGAGAAGAAAGAAAACGAGACACCGGAGGAAACTGCAAAACGCGAGGCCTACGATGCTGAACGCCGAGAAATGCTCCGCAAATGGGATGCGGGTGATCCGTATGTGCATGAGTTGTGGCGGGTGACGCGCGAATGGAGCCTCGATGAATTTCGGGATATCCTGAACCTGCTGGATATAAAGATGGATGTTTGGTTCTATGAGAGTGAAGCGAACAAGCTGGGCAAGGAAATCGTGGATGAGCTGATCGCCAAAGGCATCGCGGAGGATGAACGAGCACAAGGCGGACCCGTTATCGTCAAAATCGATGAGAAACTAGGTTTGACCAAGGAAAAATATCGCACGATGGTCATCCTGCGCAGTGATGGCACAACTCTTTACTCGACAAAGGATTTGGCGCTGGCAAAACAGAAATTCGAAAAGTATCATGTTGACCGCTCGATCTATGTGGTGGATTTCCGTCAGAATTTGCACTTCCAGCAGATATTCAAGATCCTGGAATTGTGGGGCTTCCCACAGGCATCGAAGTGTTATCACTTGTCTTATGGTTACGTCACATTGCCAGAGGGAGCCATGTCCTCGCGGCGTGGACGAGTAGTTCTGTTTAAAGAAGTCTATGATGAGGCCATCAAACGTGTCCTGGCAGTGGAATCCGAAAGAAGCGGAAATATTCCCGAAAGTGAACGCACACAAATCGCTGAGCAAATCGGCTTGGGGGCGCTGGTTTATTCCATGCTCTCGGTGGATAACAACAAGGATATTGTCTTTGATGTCAATGAAGCGTTGTCGTTTGATGGGCGCACCGGACCTTATATTCAGAACGCGCATGTGAGAGCCAATAGCATTTTGAAAAAGGCCGGAACGCAAAAGCTAGAAGGTGCAAACGTTTCAACCTTTGACTATGAATTAACCAAGCATGAGATCGAGCTCATCGAGCAGATCTCGCGCTTTCCAAAGACAGTACAACAAGCCGCAAACGAATATCGTCCGTTGGTAATGGCCGCGTACGCGTATGATCTGGCGAACGCGTTCCACTCCTTCTATCACGCGGTGCCTGTGCTGCAGAGTGAGGAGGCGAACGTGCGAAGCGCCCGCCTGCGTTTGGTCGCCGCCGCAAAGCAGACACTTGCCAATGCTTTGCGATTGCTCGACATCAAAGCACCTGCGGTCATGTAAGAATCAGGCTAAACGTTATCTTTACGTTTAGCCTTTTTTATTTAGAATCATAGGTGGATAACGTCACCTGGGTAAAAACGGAGAGTCTCAAAACCAAAGCGGAGCCTCTCCGGACACTGTCCTCAGTGTGGCTTTATTAATAGGAGAATCCTATGCCAATCAAGACTCTTATCATGGGCGCGGCGGGACGTGACTTCCACAACTTCAACACGTTCTTTCGCGGGAACAATGATTATGAGGTGGTCGCGTTCACTGCCACCCAAATCCCGGATATCGAGGGGCGCCTCTATCCGCCCGAACTGGCTGGTTCCTTGTACCCGAGCGGAATCCCTATCCACGCGGAGGAGGAATTGCCCGAACTCATCCAGAAACATAGGGTGGACCAGATTATCTTTGCTTACTCAGATGTACCGCATGAATATGTGATGCATAAGGCTTCACTGGTCAACGCATTGGGCGCGGACTTTCGCTTGATGGGCACAAAGTACACACAAGTCAAGTCAACCAAGCCTGTTGTGTCGGTCTGCGCGGTTCGGACGGGATCAGGCAAAAGCCAGACCACGCGGCGGGTGTCACTCATCCTGAGAGATATGGGCTACAAAGTCGCGGCGATCCGTCATCCGATGCCGTACGGCAATCTGATCCGCCAGGAGGTGCAGCGTTTTGCAGATTACGATGACCTCGATGAACAGGAGTGCACCATCGAAGAGCGCGAGGAATACGAGCCGCACCTCGATAACGGCGTGATCGTCTACGCGGGCGTGGATTATGAGAAGATCATCCGCAGGGCGGAGCAGGAAGTGGATATTGTCTTATGGGATGGCGGCAACAACGATTTCCCGTTTTATAAATCAGATTTTCAAATTGTCGTGGCCGACCCGCACCGCCCGGGGCATGAGTCGAAGTATTACCCCGGTGAGACAAACGTGCGCATGGCGGATGTGTTCGTGATCAACAAAGTGGATACTGCTGATGCTGATAAAGTGATCCAGGTTCGAGAATCACTTCGCAAACTGAACCCGACTGCAATCCAGATCGAAGCCGCTTCTCCCCTCTTTGTGGATGACCCTGATGCGATCCGTGGGAAGCGCGTTTTGGTTGTCGAAGATGGCCCCACCCTGACTCACGGTGAGATGGCTTACGGCGCTGGGTATGTGGCGGCGCGGCGCTTCGGCGCGGCAGAGATCGTTGACCCGCGTCCGTTCGCGGTCAAATCCATCGCCGCCACATATGAGAAGTATCCAAAGACCGGTCCTATTCTGCCGGCGATGGGATACGGCGATGCACAGACAAAAGACCTTGAGGAAACGATCAATAAATCTGACGTGGATCTGGTCATCGTCGGCACACCGATTGACTTGACTCGCCTGATCAAGATGAACAAGCCAAGCCAGCGCGTGAGATATGAGCTGCAGGAGATCGGCCAGCCCACCCTACAGGATTTGCTGATGAAGAAGTTTGGGAAGAAGTAGATTTGTAGCGTCCACCGACGGGAGCCGATTCTGAGTTCCCACGAATCCAGAAGAGTCACCCTTACATAAGGTAGTTTTAGATAGTTTCGGAGTCGGGCAAGAAATTGTCCGACTCTTTTTTCAATTGCTATTCCACACTCAACACGCGCATCAACACGCTGCGCCGGCGACCGGCTTTGCCGCGGGCGCGATGCTCAAAGACATAAACGCCCTGCCAGGTCCCCAGCGATAGGTTTCCATCATCTACTGGGATGGTCAGACTGGTATCAGTCAGCATGCTGCGGATGTGCGAGGTGGCGTCGTCGGGGCCCTCAAGCTTATGTGTGTACCATGCCTCCCGCTCAGGCACAAGACGCTCCATGAAGGTTTCCAGGTCGGCGCGGGCGGTTGGATCCCAGTTTTCGCTCATAACCAGAGATGCGCTGGTATGCGGCAAAAAGAGAAAGCACATTCCCTCGTGCACATCCCAATCACGCAACTGTGCGCGGATGGCCCCAGTGATATCGTGCAGCCCTTTGCCACGAGTGGAAATCTCCAGGGTCGTTTTATGCCAGTTCATCAGCGCGGGATTTTATCATGCGAACATCTGAGGCTGCAAAGTGGTGTAGTGGAGAGTTCGGTAGTTAGGAGCCCGTTGACAGAGTTCATTCGACTCCTTTGGATTAATAGATTGCAAAGGACAGACAC